>CABSQC010000120.1 GCA_902479835.1 uncultured Streptococcus sp.
TTGAAAAAATGTTTAAAAAATGCTAGAATAAAAAGAACATTTTAGATTTTGAAAAATTCAAAGTAAGGAAAAAAATGGCAAATTTATTAAAAACAATTATTGAAAATGATCGAGGCGAAATCAAACGCCTTGAAAAAATGGCTGATAAGGTCTTTTCTTATGAAGACCAAATGGCAGCTTTGACGGATGACGAATTAAAAGCGAAAACAGTTGAGTTTAAGCAACGTTACCAAGATGGTGAGTCTTTGGATGATCTCTTGTACGAGGCTTTTGCAGTTGTTCGTGAAGCTGCAAAACGGGTTCTTGGTTTGTTCCCATACAAGGTTCAGGTCATGGGGGGAATCGTCCTTCACCATGGTGACGTTCCAGAGATGCGTACAGGGGAAGGAAAAACCCTAACAGCAACCATGCCGGTGTACTTGAATGCCTTGTCTGGTAAAGGGGTGCACGTTGTTACCGTCAATGAATACTTGACAGAGCGGGATGCAACAGAGATGGGAGAACTTTACTCATGGCTTGGCCTTTCAGTAGGGATCAACCTTGCAGCAAAATCTCCAGCTGAGAAAAAAGAAGCTTACCTCTGTGATATCACTTACTCAACCAACTCAGAGATTGGTTTTGACTACTTGCGTGACAACATGGTTGTGCGTGCAGAAAACATGGTTCAACGTCCATTGAACTATGCCTTGGTCGATGAGGTAGACTCCATCTTGATTGACGAAGCCCGTACTCCGTTGATCGTTTCTGGTCAGACAGCTTCTGATACGAGCCAGCTCTATCACATGGCGGATGCTTATGTGAAGACCTTGACAGAGGACGATTACATTATCGATGTCCCATCTAAAACCATCGGTTTGTCTGATTCAGGAATCGATAAAGCAGAAAGCTACTTTAATCTTGAAAACTTGTACGATATTGAAAATGTAGCTTTGACTCACTTTATCGACAACGCCCTTCGTGCCAACTACATCATGATTTTGGATATCGACTATGTGGTCAGCGAAGATCAAGAAATCTTGATCGTTGACCAATTTACTGGTCGGACCATGGAAGGTCGTCGTTATTCTGATGGTCTTCACCAAGCGATCGAAGCCAAAGAAGGTGTTCCAGTTCAAGAAGAAACCAAAACATCTGCATCGATTACTTACCAAAACCTCTTCCGTATGTACAAGAAGTTGTCAGGGATGACAGGGACAGGGAAAACTGAAGAAGAAGAATTCCGTGAAATTTATAACATTCGCGTGATTCCAATTCCAACCAACCGTCCGATTGCTCGTATTGACCATCCAGACCTTCTCTACCCAAGCTTGAAATCAAAATTCAAGGCTGTTGTGGAAGATGTCAAGTCTCGTCATGAAAAAGGTCAACCAGTCCTAGTAGGTACCGTTGCCGTTGAAACCAGTGATTACCTTTCTCAATTGTTGGTTCAAGCAGGTGTCCCTCACGAAGTTTTGAATGCGAAAAACCACTACAAAGAAGCGCAAATCATCATGAACGCTGGTCAACGTGGTGCTGTTACCATCGCGACCAACATGGCCGGTCGTGGTACCGATATCAAGCTTGGTGAAGGTGTTCGCGAACTCGGTGGACTTTGTGTCATCGGGACAGAACGTCACGAAAGTCGTCGGATCGATAACCAGCTTCGTGGACGTTCAGGACGTCAAGGGGATCCAGGTGAATCTCAATTCTACTTGTCTCTTGAAGATGAATTGATGCGCCGTTTCGGTTCTGAACGGATCAAAGCAGTGCTTGATCGCTTCAAGTTGAGCGAAGAAGAATCGGTGATCCGTTCAAATATGTTCACACGTCAAGTAGAGGGTGCACAAAAACGGGTTGAAGGAAACAACTACGATACCCGTAAACAAGTCCTTCAATACGATGACGTGATGCGGGAACAACGGGAAATTATCTACGCTGAACGCTATGATGTTATCACAGCTAACCGTGACTTGGCACCTGAAATCAAGGCCATGATCAAACGGACCATCAAACGGATTGTTGAAGGAGCCAGCCACTCAAGTAAGGAAGAACGCGTTGAAGCGATTCTGAACTTTGCCAAATACAATTTGGTTCCGGAAGATACGATTTCTGCAAGCGATATTGAAGGAAAATCTGACAAGGAAGTTATCGATTACTTGTATGCACGTGCAGAAGAAATCTATGCTAGCCAAGTAGCGAAATTGCGTGACGAAGAGTCTGTGCAAGAATTCCAAAAAGTCTTGATCCTTCGCGTGGTGGACAGCAAGTGGACGGACCATATCGATGCTTTGGATCAATTGCGAAATGCGGTTGGACTCCGTGGGTATGCGCAAAACAACCCAGTGGTAGAATACCAATCAGAAAGTTTCCGTATGTTTAACGATATGATCGGATCGATTGAATTTGATGTGACTCGTCTCATGATGAAAGCCCAAATTCACGAACAAGAACGTCCACGTACGGAACACAGTATTTCAACAACTGCGACTCGCAACATTGCAGCGCAACAACAAGATATTCCAGCAGATATTGACTTGTCACAAGTGAAACGCAACGATTTATGCCCTTGTGGTTCAGGTAAGAAATTCAAAAACTGTCACGGACGTAAATTTTAAGAGCTCCTCTGAAATAGAAAGAGGATGGGTCTAGGTAGCATAAGGAGGCCGTATGGTATTCATTACGAAGAGCAATAAGATTGATGAGCAAGAGATCACTTCGCTTTACCGCTTGGAAGGTCCAGCCTTGGAGCGCAAAGAAGCGCGTGATCGAGAATTGGAAGCTATTATCAAAGGAGAAGACCAACGGATCCTTCTTGTGATCGGGCCTTGCTCTTCTGATAATGAAGAAGCTGTGATGGAGTATGCCCGTCGTTTGGCAGACTTGCAAGAGCAAGTGAAAGATCAGATTTTCATTGTGATGCGGGTCTATACGGCTAAGCCTCGGACCAACGGGGATGGCTATAAAGGCTTGATGCACCAACCAGATACACATGCAGCACCAAGCTTTGTGGACGGTTTGAAAGCAGTCCGACATCTCCACTACCGTGTGATTACAGAAACTGGTTTGACAACTGCGGATGAGTTGCTTTATCCAGCAAGTCTTCCGTATGTTGAAGATTTGATTTCTTATCATGCCATTGGAGCGCGATCAGTTGAAGACCAGGAGCATCGCTTTGTATCTAGTGGGATCTCTGCTCCGACAGGCATGAAGAATCCAACCTCTGGAAATCTTTCTGTCATGTTCAATGCGATTTATGCAGCCCAACATCCCCAAAACTTTTTGTTCAATGCCCAAGCAGTGGAAACATCAGGAAATCCTTTAGCTCATGCGATCCTTCGTGGGGGCTTGGATGCAAGTGGTAAGAATATTCCAAACTACCATTATGAAGATTTGCTAGCGGCAGCAAAACGCTATAGCGAAATGGGCTTGCAACATCCCTTCATCCTGGTGGATACCAACCATGACAATTCTGGCAAACAATTCGAAGAGCAAGTACGCATCGTGAGAGAAACCATGATGAACCGTGCTTGGAACAAGGATTTGGCAACTTTAGTTCGTGGTTTCATGATTGAATCCTATCTAGAAGATGGTCGTCAAAATGAACCAGTGGTTTATGGTCAATCCATCACAGACCCTTGCCTGGGTTGGGAAAAAACACAGGCCTTGGTCAAAGAAATTGCAACGATGAATAAGTAAAAGGCAGGGGCGGAAGGAGTGATTCTTTAGCCCCTTCTCTTTTGTCAGTAAAACGATACTGAAACAATAAATAAGGATAAAACAAGATGATCAAAGGACATGGCATCGATATCGAATCGATCGCTGCGATTGAAAAAGCCTATCAGAAGAATACTCGATTCGCTGAAAAAGTCTTAACCGAGGCTGAGCGAGAGCGCTTTGAGGAATTGTCTGGAAAACGGAAAATGGAATATTTAACGGGCCGATGGTCCGCCAAAGAAGCCTTTTCAAAGGCAATGGGAACAGGGATTGGACCAGTTGGTTTTCAAGATTTAGAAATTTTAAATGATGCCCACGGAGCTCCCTATTTTTCCAAGTCTCCTTTTTCTGGGAAGGTATGGATTTCGATCAGTCATAAGGGAGACCTAGTGTCGACCAGTGTCATTTTGGAGGAAGAAAATGAAAGCAAGTAAACATAGACCAACTGTTGCTAGAGTCGATTTGGATGCCATTGCCTTTAATGTGCAACAAGTTAGTGAGCATATTCCGAGTCAAGCCTTGAAATATGCAGTCGTCAAGGCCAATGCCTATGGT
>CABSQC010000121.1 GCA_902479835.1 uncultured Streptococcus sp.
GAACAGGGTGTACCACAGGAAGACATTTTGATTGAGAATCGTTCTCGAACGACTTTTGAGAATCTGACCTTTAGCAAGGCTATTCTTGAAAATCAGGGACTAGGAAAGAGTGTCCTTGTGGTGACCAATTCCTTTCACGCTCTTCGGGCTGGTGTCTTTATGAGACGATTAAAAATCCCTGGACGCAGTGTCGGTTCAAAAACAGCTTTTTATTATCTCCCATCGGCTTGGATCCGAGAGACGGTTGGGCTAGTTTCTCTCTATTGGAAATGGCATGCTGCTTTCTTAGCTTTTCTGTTTCTGCCTTGGTTCTTTTCACAAGTCATGAGTATCGTGAACTATTTCTTTATTTACTAACCAAAAAAGTTCTCTGCAAATTAGCTGAGAACTTTTTTAAATCATGTCTAATGATCACTAAAGCGTCGGTATTCAATACGGAAATCAAAGTAATTCTCTGCCTGCAGTTTATGGAAGATGTCCCGATAAGCCTCTTCATCAAATTGATCGCCTCGATAGAGAATCTCAAAACTCAGATCATCGTATTCTAAAAAGGCATTAGCAGTTTTAAATCCATTTCGCTTATAGAAATCCATCCGAGACTGACGTTGCTCTATATTGTCGCATTCTTCATCTAAACGTTCCACTTCAAGAATCATGGTCCTTTGGTAAAATTCCACCAATTTTTCAATGATTTCTTGACCATATCCGTGGCTTCTTAAATGTGGCATAATGGCAAAAAAACTGACATAAAAAGCTTTCTGATTATAGATTGAAAAAGCAAATCCGACAAATTCTTCCTCGTTATAAAAAGCAAAGAAATTGGCATCGTCATTGTCCGTATAGCGTAAAAATTCTGACAAAGGAACACGCTCTTCTTCTGGAAATGCTTCGATATTCAGCCTTTCGACCTTATCCAGATCTGGAAACGTTTCAGTGATTAATTGGCTCGTTAAGCTCATAAGGCCTCCTTTTCTGACACGATTATATCAAAAAATGTAAGGGGATTCAACCATCGATGCTTGTCGCCGGTTACTGAAGTTGGTATAATGGCACTATGAAAAGAATTCAACGTGTGGACCTCATAGATGGTCCTATTTTACCCGCTCTTTTAAGTTTTGCCTTTCCTATTCTTTTGTCCAATATATTTCAACAACTCTACAATACCTCGGATGTTATGATTGTGGGGCGTTTTCTAGGTCAAAAATCATTGGCTGCCGTTGGAGCAACCTCTGCTATTTTTGATTTGATCGTTGGTTTTGCTGTCGGTGTTGGAAATGGAATGGGCATTATTATTGCGAGAAATTATGGAGCCAAAAACGAAGACCAATTACGAAAATCAGTTGCAGCAACTACTGTTATTGGTGGCATCCTCCGTCTCCTCGTGATCTTCATTGGTACTGTCGGACTTTATCCACTGCTCCAGTTTTTAGGGACCCCATCAGCTATTGTAGCTCAGTCCTATCTATATATTTCCACCATTGTTAATGGTGTGGCAGTGACCTTTGCCTATAATCTTTGCGCCGGACTTCTGAGAGCGGTTGGCGATAGCTTAGCGGCACTCTACTTCCTGATTATCGCTGCCATTCTCAATATTCTTCTCGATCTATATTTTATTACCCAACTACATCTCGGAGTCCAATCTGCTGGAATTGCGACTATTATTGCTCAAAGCTTCTCCGCACTTCTTTGTTTCTTTTATATCCGCAAAAAGGTCCCTTTTCTTTTACCAAGTCGAAAAGATTTTGTCTGGGATCAAAGGCTGTATCAGGATTTGATTAGCCAAGGACTGACAATGGGTCTCATGTCTTCGATTGTCTCTATTGGAACCGTCATCTTACAATCAGCTATCAACAAGCTTGGAATGACCATCATTAGTGCTCAAATCTCAGCCCGCCGGATCATGTCCTTTGCCCTTCTGCCAATGGCCGCTATTTCTACAAGTATGACGACCTTTACCTCGCAAAACTTTGGTGCTAAACAATTCCGACGCATTCAAAAAGGCGTTAAACAAGCTTGTCTCCTCTCTCTTATTTGGTCCATTTTTGTTGCAGTTTTCCTCTTCTTTACAAGCCCCTTCTTTACAAGCCTCATATCTGGATCTAGCGATCCTAACTTGATCGCAAATGCCAGTCTTTATCTGCAGATCAGCTCTTTCTTCTATCCAGTTTTAGGATGCCTCTTGATTTTAGGGAATTCCCTCCAAGGTATCGGCCGAAAATTGACCCCTTTGATTTCTAGCTTTATAGAGTTAACAGGAAAAATTCTCTTTGTTCTCCTGATTATTCCCTATACAGGCTATATAGGAGTCATTCTTTGCGAGCCTCTCATTTGGGTTCCAATGACCCTTCAACTTTGGTTTACCTACCACAAAGCCAGTCATCAGCTTCTTGCATCATAACATTTGACGAGTACATAATAAAACAACTTCTGCTCATTTGAACAGAAGTTATTTTTTGTCATCAGGCGTCTAATTAGAACAAGCCGATCGCTGTTCCATCAGCAGCCACATCCATATTTAAAGCAGCTGGACGTTTTGGTAGACCAGGCATGGTCATCACATCCCCAGTCAAAGCGACAATAAAGCCTGCTCCCAATTTTGGAACCACTTCACGAATAGTAATTTCAAAGTTTTCAGGAGCTCCCAAGGCGTTTGGATTATCGGAGAAGCTATATTGTGTTTTGGCCATACAGATTGGCAACTTATCCCAACCATTTTTCACAATTTGGGCAATTTGTGTTTTGGCTTTCTTCTCAAAGTTCACCTTCGTACCGCGGTAAATCTCTGTAACAATCTTTTCGATTTTTTCTTCTACAGAAAGGTTGTTATCATACAAGCGTGTGTAGTTAGCTGGACTTGTTTTAATAGTCTTGACTAGCGTTTCAGCAAGGTCAACTCCACCGTCCGCACCATTCGACCATACACTCGCAAGCTCAACTGGTACATCAATTTCAGCACACAATTCTTTCAAAGCAGCAATTTCTGCTTCTGTATCGGTGATAAATTCATTGATGGCAACCACTGCAGGAATGCCAAACTTACGGATATTTTCAACGTGGCGTTTCAAATTGGCAAAACCAGCACGAACAGCCTCTACATTTTCTTCTGTCAGAGCATCCTTAGTCACTCCACCGTTCATCTTAAGGGCACGGAGTGTCGCTACGATTACGACTGCATCTGGTGATGTAGGCAAGTTTGGAGTTTTAATATCGAGGAATTTTTCAGCACCAAGGTCAGCCCCAAAACCAGCTTCTGTAATCGTATAGTCAGCTAAATGAAGAGCTGTCGTCGTTGCTAATACAGAGTTACATCCATGGGCGATATTGGCAAATGGACCACCGTGAACAAAGGCAGGTGTACCATAGATGGTTTGAACCAAGTTTGGCTTGATCGCATCTTTGAGGATCAAGGCAAGAGCCCCTTCTACTTCTAAATCACGGACATAAACTGGACTACGATCATAGCGGTAACCAATTACAATGTTGGCCAAACGACGTTTCAAATCTTCAATATCTGTCGCCAAGCAAAGGATGGCCATGATCTCAGAAGCAACGGTAATATCAAAACCGTCTTCACGCGGAATCCCATTTAAAGGACCGCCAAGACCGACAGAAACATGACGAAGAGCGCGGTCATTCAAGTCCACTACCCGTTTCCAGATAATCCGACGTTGGTCAATACCTAGCTCATTTCCTTGATGCAAATGATTATCAATCAATGCTGAGAGAGCATTATTAGCCGTTGTGATCGCATGCATATCCCCTGTGAAATGAAGGTTGATGTCTTCCATCGGTAGAACTTGGGCATAGCCACCACCAGCAGCACCACCTTTAATCCCCATAACTGGACCTAAAGAAGGTTCGCGAATGGCAATCATGGTTTTTTTACCGATTTTATTCAAAGCATCTGCTAGACCAATGGTAATGGTTGATTTCCCTTCTCCAGCTGGAGTTGGGTTGATCGCAGTGACTAAGATAAGTTTTCCTACTGGATTTTTCTCAACTTCACGAATCTTATCAAAGCTCAATTTCGCCTTGTATTTTCCATACAATTCAAGATCATCGTCTACCAAACCAATCTTCTTCACAACGTCCACAATCGGTTGGAGTTCAATGCTTTGAGCAATTTCGATATCTGTTTTCATAAGGGACTCCTTTATATTTGATAGATCTATTATACCTAAAATTCGCGAAAATAACATTGTTTTTCCATGTTTTGAATTCAAC
>CABSQC010000122.1 GCA_902479835.1 uncultured Streptococcus sp.
GAATTGAGCATCTCTGAGCAGATCCTTATACATGTGAATCTCTTTGTGTTAAATTAGTACTTCAATCGTTTTCATGAGAATGGTCAGAATAAATTCATTTTCAAGACGAGCTTTGATCGGAAAGATGAAGTAGAAGCGCTGTGCTTCATTTTTCAGGATCAAATTAGAAATAAAGGAGAGTTAGAATGACTCAAGGGAAAATTACTGCATCTGCAGCAATGTTGAACGTATTGAAAACAAGGGGCGTAGATACCATCTACGGAATCCCATCAGGAACACTTAGCTCATTGATGGACGCTTTGGCTAAAGACTAAGATATCCGTTTCTTGCAAGTTCGCCACGAAGAAACTGGTGCTCTTGCAGCAGTTATGCAAGCTAAATTTGGTGGCTCTATCGGGGTTGCAGTTGGTTCAGGTGGACCTGGTGCGACTCACTTGATCAATGGTATTTATGAAGAAAAAAGATCTTATTTTCAGTCTTTTAGCAATGCTTGGTCTTGTTTGTGTAGGTGGTTGGCATTTTATTTCCCAAAACCAAGCGCAGGCCGTAAAAGCAGAAGCAAGAAAAACATTTATTCAATCAAGCCGTCCGACCATTTTTTTCCATGGTTGGGGCTCAAGCAGTCGTGCGGAAAGACATATGGCTAATGCGGCTAAAAATGCTGGCGTTACTCAGACCATCATCGAAGCTAAGGTAGCTGAGGATGGGACAGTCACTCTAAAAGGAACCATTCCTAAAGATGCTGTCAATCCGATTGTCCTAGTCAATTTCGACAATAATCGAGGAGCTAGCACTCAGGATCAGGGCAACTATGCCTTCGCTGTTGTCAAAGCTCTCCAAGATACTTATGGAATTACGGAGATGAATATGGTTGCTCACTCATACGGGAATATGGCCATCGTCTACTATATGCTCCAACATGGCAGTGATACGAGTCTACCTAAATTGGTCAAACAAGTGGATATTGCTGGTCACTTTAACGGAATCATCGGTATAGATGAACCGGAAAATATCACCCTAGATGACGAAGGAAAACCATCTAGCATGACAGAGTCCTATCAAGAGCTCTTGTCTCTTGGAAATCACTACCCTCAAGGTCAGGTTGAAGTTCTTAACATCTTTGGCAATACAGGTAAAGGGAGTGATGAGCGCGTGACCAATTTGTCTAGTCAATCTTTGGGCTACCTGCTTAAAGGACATGTCAAATCCATTCAAGAAAAGGAAATCTCAGGTCCAGATGGCCAACACAGTAAACTTCATGAAACAGCTTTAGTGGATAAGCCGATAATTGCTTTCTTGTGGGGCAAATGAGTTTATAAGAAAACAAAAAATTCTAGTAGAGGATGTCTACTAGAATTTTTTTAATACAAATCCCAATCCAGAGTTGAGAATTTCTTGGTTCGGGTTATATAAAAATGCGTAAAATGAATTTCCATTGCTAATGGTTATCACAGTCGCGATGGAGATGACAATGGTTGGATAGGCAGAAAAAAGAAGGGAAAGAACCGGTCCGATAAGGAAGATTCCTGCTTGGAGTCCGTAAAAAGTCTTGTTATAACGAAGGTAGCTCTTGTTGTTCTGAAAAAAATTAAATTTTCCACTTGACAAGTGAGTGAACACTCACTACAATATCACTTGTAATCAAAAGTGAGTAAACACTCACTAAGGAGGATGCATATGAAAACATTGCTACATTTACAAGATTTACAAAAATCTTTTGGTCAACAACTGGTGTTAAACCACGTTGGTTTTGAATTACAGTCTGGGGAAATCATTGGTCTAATCGGTCCTTCTGGTGCTGGTAAATCAACCATGATAAAAACCATGTTAGGAATGGAAAAGGCAGATAGCGGTATCGCTTTAGTCTTAGACCACACCATGCCCAATCGTCATATTCTGGGAGATATTGGCTATATGGCCCAGTCTGATGCTTTATATGAGGCTTTGTCAGGACAAGAGAATTTGGAATTTTTCGGTCAGCTAAAAGGCCTTTCCAAAAAAGACTTAAAGGATGAAATTGCCCATGTGGCTCAGGTGGTAGATTTAACAGAGCACTTAAATAAGGCTGTGTCTGGTTATTCCGGAGGCATGAAACGACGCTTGTCGCTGGCGATTGCGCTTTTAGGAAATCCTCAACTCCTGATTTTGGACGAACCGACAGTTGGAATCGACCCTTCTCTTCGAAAGAAAATCTGGAAGGAATTAATTACTCTTAGAGACAAGGGTGTAGGAATTTTGGTTACTACCCATGTCATGGATGAGGCAGAGCTGACAGATAAGGTTGGCCTCTTGTTAGGTGGAAACATCATTGCCTTTGATACACCAAAAAATCTCAAGGAAAGTTATGGTGTTTCAAGTATTGAAGAAGTCTTTTTGAAAGCAGAAGGAGAATGAAATGAGAACAATTGCCATTGCAAAAAAAGTCATCAAAGAATTGCTACGTGACAAACGGACACTGGCCCTAATGTTTGTGGCACCAGTCTTTATTATGTGGCTGATGAACCTCATGTTTTCGGCTAGTACAACGGTGACTGTTAAGCTAGCGACACAAGATGTGCCAAGTAGTTTGGTAAGTAGGATGGATGACTTAGCACATGTCAGTGTTAAAAACTACAAAGACTTGGTTCAAGCTAAAGAGGCTTTAAACGATGAAAAAGTAGATGCAGTTATCTCTTATAAGGATGGTGAATATCATGTAGCCTATGCCAATACAGATGCCTCTAAAACTTCGGTGACCCGACAAGTATTACGCACCAGTATTGCCAGTGAAGACACCAATCAATTATTAGCCCGTGTGAAGCAATCCCTTCCACAATTACAACTAAAGGTAAAATCTCCTGAAATTAAGGAATCTTATGAATATGGTAACGAGGACACCGGCTTCTTTGCTAAAATGATTCCTGTTTTGATTGGGTTCGTCGTTTTCTTCTTTGTCTTTTTGATTTCAGGGATGGCACTCTTGAAAGAACGTACTAGCGGAACCCTAGATCGTTTGTTGGCAACCCCAGTCAAACGTTCGGAAATTGTTTATGGCTATATGTTGTCTTACGGCCTTATTGCCATACTGCAGACAGGAGTAGTCGTTCTAGCAGCCATCTGGTTGTTGAACATTGAAGTTGTCGGAAGCCTGTTAAATGTTATAATAGTTAATGTGGTACTGGCTCTGGTGGCACTAGCCTTCGGAATTCTCTTGTCTACCTTGGCAAAATCAGAATTTCAGATGATGCAATTTATTCCTCTTGTGATTATGCCGCAACTCTTTTTCTCAGGAATCATTTCACTTGATTCAATGGGAGACTGGGCAAAAACACTAGGAAAATTCTTGCCTTTGACCTACTCAGGTGATGCGATGAGTCAGATTATTCTTTACGGACGTGGACTTGGAGATATTTTACCAAATATTGGTGTTCTACTAGTCTTCCTTGTCGCTTTGACAGTTCTCAATATTGTCGGCTTGCGTCGTTACCGTAAAGTATAAAATATAAATATACGAGGATGAAAATGAGTGAGAGTGTTTTTGAGTCGTTTGAAGCTTATCTAAAGGGTGCAGACTATCCCAAGGGAAAGAAAAAAATCATGCAGGCGGCGGTCGATTTGATTTCTACTAAGAGTTACAATGGGACCTCCACCTTACAAATTGCTAAACATGCGGGACTTAGCCAAGCAACGCTCTTCAAGTATTTCAAGACTAAAGAAGATTTATTAACAGCTATTTTGCACCCTGTTGTTCCAGGACTTTTCGGTCGTTTTTTTGAAGAACTTTTAGCCTTAGAAACGACTGAAGAAAAGGTGCATTATCTGGTTCAAAATCGTATGGCCTATCTCAAAAAGAATCGCGCTTTGATGAAAATTATTTTTCAGGAAATTTTTTCAAATAAGAAACTGAGAAAAGAACAACTTTATATTTGGAATACTCTTCAGGATAAATTATTAGTACTCCACAAGGAATTGATAGCAGATTCACGAGTGAATCCTGAAATCACGGTTCCTCAAATGGTTCGTATTTGTATAGGTCCCTTATTGGCCTACTTTGCCCAACTCTATATCGTTAGCGACAATAGTGACATAAGAGAAGAAGACTTAAATTTGTTGGAAAAACAGATTTTAGGTGGTTTGTGGAAATAAACGCCGACTGAAATCATATTTCTTAAAATAAAACACAAAAAGGACATGTTTCTGACTAAAGCAGATTTATGTCCTTTCTTTTCAGTTA
>CABSQC010000123.1 GCA_902479835.1 uncultured Streptococcus sp.
TTTTTTACTCATTTCAACCCTCTTTTCACTTTTACTATTTTACAAAAATTCTTTTGATGACGCAAGAGAAAAGAGAGTGGGACAAAAAGAAATTGGATACAAATTCCTTCATTGTCCCACCCTCTGGAAAGGGCCATTCCCCTACAAGCTTATAAAGCGGATAAGGATATCCGTTTTTATTTTAATCGACTTTGACAATCCATCCTTCTGGCGCTTCAACATCGCCAAATTGGATACCGGTCAACTCATCATAAAGTTTCCGTGTGACAGGACCTACTTCTGTTTCTGAATAGAAGACATGGAAGTCATCTCCGTGTTGCACACCTCCGATTGGAGAGATCACAGCTGCGGTACCACAAGCCCCTGCTTCTACAAAGCGATCCAAGTCATTGATAAAGACATCCCCTTCTATTGGTGTCATACCAAGACGGTGTTCCGCAAGGTAAAGCAAAGAGTACTTGGTGATAGATGGCAAGATAGAAGGGCTAAGTGGCGTCACAAATTCGTTATTTGCAGTGATTCCAAAGAAGTTTGCAGAACCGACTTCTTCAATCTTGGTGTGAGTCGCTGGATCAAGATAAATCACGTCAGAGAAGTTACGATCATGCGCAATCTTACCTGGCAACATACTAGCTGCATAGTTACCACCAACTTTCGCAGCTCCAGTACCATGTGGTGCCGCACGGTCGTACTCGTCTTGTATCAAGAAGTTCGTTGGGACTAAACCACCTTTAAAGTAGTTACCGACAGGCATGGCAAAAATGGTAAAGATATACTCATCTGCTGGTTTTACTCCGATAATATCTCCAACCCCAATCAACAGAGGACGTAGATAGAGAGTTCCACCTGTTCCATATGGTGGGACATATTCTTCATTGGCACGAACTACTGCTTTACAAGCTTCCACAAACATATCGGTCGGAACTTGAGGCATGAGCAAGCGGTCAGCCGTACGTTGCAAGCGTTTAGCATTTTCATCTGGACGGAACAATTGGACGCTTCCATCTTTTGCACGGTAAGCTTTCAAGCCTTCAAAGGCTTGCTGACCATAATGCAAACTTGGAGAAGATTCGGACAAATGCAAAGTCGCATCTTCTGTCAATTCCCCTTTTTCCCAAGCTCCATTGCGATAATGTGCCAAATAGCGATAAGGTAATTTCATATATGAAAAGCCAAGGTTTTCCCAATCAAGTGATACTGTCATAATAGTGCTCCTTTTAATTCTTTCTATTCCTAGTCGATCTGATGCAGGTCGATTCAGTTTCTCAATCTATGTACACTATTGTACACCATTTCATGAGAATTTCAAGCGAAATTTTCAATTTTCAGAAAATTTATTTTTAAAGAAAGTCAGTCCTAGAATGGACCGACGCTTTCTTTTATTTGATGGTAGCTGAAAAAACTTCTTGATCCGAAATGGTATCGTTGACAAAGGATCCATTGCTTGTTCTTTCAGAAATGCTTAATTGTGTCAAATCAACTTCTGTCACCTGACCTGTTGTAGAAGTGATTTGAAGGATTTGATCTTGTTCTGCCACTTCTTCTTGGCTCGTAAAGAGATCAAAATCTCCCTGGTCAGTGAAGACTGGACCTGCCTTGAAGACGCGATGTGGTTTATTTTTCAACTCACGCAAGATCTGTAGTCCCCGTTTAGCCCGACTGGTCACAGGAATATCGTCTTGTAACATCCGTTTGAGACTGCCTCGTTGAGTCAGAATGTACATGCTTGGAGTTGTCGACTTAAAGGCGGCAGCAACTTGATCTCCGTCTTTGAGGTTAATGGCTTTGACCCCTGCTGCTTTGGCTCCTACGACAGGGACCTCTTCAATATTGAAGCGCAACCCGTAACCATTTTTAGTAATGATCATGATATCTTCAAGGACAACTGGCGCAACTGCCACGATACGGTCGTCTTGGTCTTTTAGCTTAGCATACTTAGTCGATTTAGAACGATAAGTCCGCCATGGGCTCAATTCCTTGCGTTCAAAGCGCTTGATTTGACCTTGTTGGGTTGCTGCAAAGTAGGTTACTCCCTCAAACTGATCCACAATCTCCGCAAAGAGAATTTCTTCCTCTTGCTCGAAATTGGTTAAAGTTTGACTGAGGTGCTCTCCGATATCCTTCCACTTGGTATCTGTTAATTCGTGAATTGGTCGATAAATGGCATTCCCCAAGTTGGTAAAGAGTAAGAGATGCTGAGTGGTCTTAGCAGGCTCTACGAAAATCAACTCGTCATCGTCTCGCTTACCGACTTCTTCCACTGTAGATGCATTGAAAGAACGAGGAGAGGTTCGTTTGATATAACCAGCACGGGTCACACTCACGAAGGTTTCTTCTTCGACAATGAGGCTGGCTGTATCAATCTCAATTGTTTTAGCCGTGTCTTGTAGCTCACTACGACGCGGATTGCCAAAGAGCTTCTTGACTTCACGCAATTCCTTCTTCATGAGATTGAACATGGTCCGTTCATCCCCTATGATAGCAGCCAAGGTCGCGATTTGCTCCTTGAGGTTAGCATGCTCTTCTTCCAAGGTGACGATATCTGTATTGGTCAAACGGTACAATTGCAAGGTGACAATGGCTTCTGCTTGCTCTTCTGTGAAATCGTAGCTGACCTTGAGGTTTTCCTTGGCATCTGACTTGTTTTCAGAAGCACGAATCAAGGCAATCACTTCATCGAGGATGGAAATGACGCGGATCAATCCCTCTACAATGTGGAGGCGTCGTTCCGCCTTTTCCTTATCAAAGCGCGAGCGAGCGACAATGATATCCCGACGGTGAGCAATGTAGCTAGAGAGAATCGGCACAATCCCCACTTGACGAGGGGTATAGTTGTCAATCGCCACCATATTGAAGTTGTAGTTGACCTGCAAATCTGTATACTTGAACAAGTAGTTCAAGATCAAGTCTGCATTGGCATCTTTCTTCAGCTCAATGGCAATACGAAGACCATCTCGGTCAGACTCATCCCGGACTTCCGCAATACCGGCCACCTTGTTGTTAACACGGACATCGTCGATCTTCTTGACCAAGACTGCCTTGTTGATCTCATAAGGAATTTCGGTAACGACGATTTGTTGCTTGCCGCCTTTGAGTTGCTCGATTTCTGTCTTAGAGCGGACAACCACCCGTCCCTTACCAGTTTCATAGGCTTTCTTGATCTCATCGCGCCCTTGGATAATGGCACCGGTCGGGAAATCAGGTCCAGGAAGAAACTCCATGAGTTTGTCTACCTTGGCAGATGGATGGTCGATCATATAGACCACCGCATCGATGACTTCAGCAAGGTTATGGGGCGGGATATCTGTCGCATAACCAGCAGAAATACCCGTGGCTCCATTGACCAAGAGGTTTGGAAAGGCTGCAGGCAAAACAGTTGGCTCTTTTTCTGTATCGTCAAAGTTCCAGGCAAATGGCACTGTGTTCTTTTCGATATCTTGAAGGAGATAACCAGCAATTTCAGATAGACGTGCTTCCGTATAACGCATGGCAGCCGGTGGATCACCGTCCATAGAACCATTGTTACCGTGCATCTCAACAAGAATTTCACGATTCTTCCAGTCTTGAGACATGCGGACCATGGCATCATAGATCGAACTATCCCCGTGAGGGTGGAAATTCCCCATGATATTTCCGACGGACTTGGCCGACTTGCGGTAGCCCTTGTCATGGGTATTGCCATCCTTGTTCATAGAATAAAGGATCCGCCGTTGAACAGGTTTCAAGCCATCCCGAATATCAGGAAGGGCCCGTTCTTGAATAATGTATTTGGAGTAGCGACCAAAGCGCTCTCCCATGATGTCCTCTAAGGACATATTTTGGATATTACTCATATAAGATACAAAGGGACGTTACGGCTTGCCGAAAATTTCTGTAGAAAAATAGGAAATTGATGCAGGGTTCCATGAACCCAAAGCGATTTATCTTTTTTCCTAAGAAATTAGTCCCGTGTTCAGTTACTACAAGTAACTAAACT
Source organism: uncultured Streptococcus sp. (assembly GCA_902479835.1). Taxonomy (GTDB): domain Bacteria; phylum Bacillota; class Bacilli; order Lactobacillales; family Streptococcaceae; genus Streptococcus. The sequence goes on from CABSQC010000123.1 coordinate 3,977, forward strand.
ATCCTTTCTGTAGTTTTAAATACGTTATTAAGTGATGGATCAAGAGTTTCACACAGTATTTAGGGCGTGTTCAACTCCTTTCAAAGAATGTTGAGTAGTCTTTTGTAGAAAGAGGATTCAGTTACATTCTGTAACAAAACCATCTTTCTGTAGTATAAAATAGATTCATTAATGATTCGAAAGTTTCTCTTTAGCATAAGAAATCATTTTCTC
>CABSQC010000124.1 GCA_902479835.1 uncultured Streptococcus sp.
CCCTATAAGAGCCACCAAAACCGGTGGCTTTTTCTCTACGTACCTTTACGAGCATCAGCGAGTTTAGGTACGTTGACGCAGTTCGAACGATAGTGAGAACTATGATCCTTATTCTCTTTACGAACGTTTATGAGTTTAGGTACGTTGATGCAGTTCGAACGACAGTGAGAACTACGGTCCTTATCCGAAAATATTTTTAGCCTGACTTGAAAAGAGCCTCTACAAAAACCTGGATCATCGATCAGGATTTCTGTAGGGGCTCTTCATCTTTTATCTTTTTGACATTACATATCTTTGTGGATGCGATAGGTATTATAAGCAGTAACTACATTAGCAACAGCGCTAACCCTTGAGCTACGTGCGATATCAGCTTGTAGGGCATTGGCTTCTTCTTGCAGATTGACTTGCGTTTCATGGAATTGTTGCATTTCAAGCAGATTGTAGGCTTCTGGCAAGGTAGAGGCACGTCCTTCTGCAATTAAGTTATATAGTCGGAAGAGGTCATGGTAATTGTAAAATTTTTGTGGGAAACCTTGCATCCCTTGTTGGTAGGCTGGTTGGCTGATTTCCTGGTTATAAAGGGCCTGGGCATTGGCAAGAGCCTGCTTGGCTGGGGCTACAAATACAAAGTATTTGAAAGCAATCAGCCCGCCCATCAACCCGAGCATCAATAGAAAACCGTGCATGAGGTGACTTTGTTCTAAGAGAAAAATCGTAAAGGCAAAAAGAAGATTGAGGGCCAGTGTGACCGTGATTGCCCCATTGAGTCTCTTCGCTGCTTTATTTAAACGATTTTGTTGCCGCTGAACTTCATCCCAAGCAACTGCTGCAGGGGCTGTTAGCACGCGCTTTTCATCTAATAGCTGTAAAATTTCTTGTGTCGTCATTGTAAATCTCCTTTTGTTATAAGCTTATCTTCTAGAATTGACCTTATTTTATCAAAAATCCCTCCCTAAAAAAGGGCCATGTAAACTATAGTTTCATTTTTCTCAAAAATCGAAGAATTTCTAGTTTTTTTGTCAAAAATTAAACTCTGAGTTTAATTCCAGCCTTTTTTGAGGTATACTAATGGTATGATAATTGAAAGGAAATCCTTATGTCCTCATCTTCGCCATTTGGTCCAACATTTCGTAAAATTCGTGAAGCACGCGGTCTTTCCCTAAAAGAAGTCGCGCAGATATTGTCTCTCCTCAGTTCCTCAGCCAATTTGAGCGCTCTCAAAAAGGAGTAACAATCGAGACCTTCACTAGCCTCTTGCTGTCTATGCGTGTGGATTGGGATACCTTTTTGTCCCATTATCCTGGCTTAACCATTCAAAATTTCAGCCCCATTTTGATGAAACATATCAATCAAGAAAATATGGATTTTCTGTCTATCATTGAGCGCTTAAAACACGAAAAATCGCCTGTTGCCGAGGAGAACAAAGAGCTCTGGCAACTCTATTTGCGCTCGCTTGAAATCAATGTCAATAACGCGATGGGAAAAGAAATCCAGCTGGAGGATGCACCTGTCTCTATTCAACGAATCGCTCAAGAAGTACCTTTTGCCTATCAAAATGAAATTGAGCAAGACTTTACCATTGCCCTTTTATCTGTCTTGCCCTATGAAGTCGTCGCTAAGATTCGAAAGGAGTCACTAGAACTGTTTGAAAGCAGTTATTCAGCATACTCTGCCAATGCATTGGCCTCTTTGCTGTTAAATCTAGCCAACTACCTTATAAAAAAAGAACTCTACCTAGAAGCTCTGAATTTTCTTCAATCGATTAACCAGCTTCGCAAGCGCAAGCCAATTTTAAACACCAGTATTTCCATGCAGTTAGAATTTATGCAGGTCTATGCTCTCCTTGGCTTAAATGACAAGGAAGGGATCTACCGTGCCAAACAGGTCATGAAAGCACTTGAAGGCTTGATTGCACTTGAAAATTTCGGAACTCCGCTCGTTCAAATCAAGACGAAATTCACGTTGCGGGTCAATGAACTCAACAAAACTGGCATTGATTTCTTCAGCGAATAAAGACGTCTCAGACTTTAGACCGATTCTTTCGGTCAGCGCCTTTTCTTAAGTTTTCTTTAAGCAAACCGCCTTATAATAAAACCATCAAATAAAGACCTCCTAACTTTGTTTGATAGAAAATCCTAAACTTTTTCATAATAATCTCCCTATAAGAGCCACCAAAACCGGTGGCTTTTTCTACGTACCTTAGTGAGTCAAGTCCAATAGGGGCGTAGACGAACTTAGGTACGTTGACGCAGTTCGAACGACAGTGAGAACTACGGTCCTTCTCCTTCATTTGTACAAATAATCCAATTTATGCTCGATCTATGTTATAATGAAGAGAATTTTTGTCTGAGGAGGATTTATGAAAAAAACACATTCTACGCTATTCATCCCGGGCATCATTATGCTTGGGATTGTTTTACGAACACCATTTACTACGCTTCCGACGGTCTTGTCTGACATCGCAGCTGGTTTGGGGGTTGATGTGAGCTCTCTGGGACTATTGACTAGCTTGCCCCTTCTTACCTTTGCCATTTTCTCACCTTTTGCGATTCAGTTTGCTCAAAAATTAGGAATTGAGCGCCTCTTCTTTCTTGTTTTGATCGCAATGACGATCGGATCTGCTATTCGGATTATCGATCTTCCCTTTCTCTATCTGGGAACCATCTTAATTGGAGCAAGTATTGCCTTTCTCAATGTTCTGCTTCCAAGCTTGATTCAGGCCAATCGGCCTAAGCAACTCGGTGTGCTAACAACTCTCTACATCACCTCTATGGGGATGTCCACAGCAATCGCCTCTTCTGTAGCGGTTCCTATTACCAAAGCCACTTCTTGGCAAGGTCTAGTGACTCTTTTGACTGCCTTGTGCGCTCTTGCTTTGGTCATCTGGATTCCTAACCTTCGCTACAACCACCGTCTCAAAAAGGCTGCTACTGCTGAAGCTAGTAACAAATGGTACACCAATAAATATGTCTGGGCTATCATGATTTTTGGAGGCTTGCAGTCATTACTTTTCTACACAAGTATGACTTGGCTTCCGACCATGGCTGTTCAAACTGGCCTTTCAAAGGTTGAATCTGGACTACTTGCCTCCGTGTTCACCTTGATCAGTCTCCCATTCTCCTTGACGATCCCAAGTTTAACGACACGGTTATCCGATCGCAATCGACGCTTGATGCTTACCATTGTTGTCGGAGCAGGAATTTTAGGGGTAGCCATGCTCTTAATCCCAACCAGCAACTTCTTCTACTGGCTCGTCATCAATACCCTGATAGGAAGTTCCGTTAGTTCGCTCTTTCCTTACCTCATGGTCGCTTTCTCCATGAAATCCAGCACACCTGAAAAAACGGCCCAACTTTCTGGTCTTGCCCAAACAGGAGGCTACGTCTTTGCAGCCTTTGGTCCCATCCTCTTCGGCTACAGCAAATCTCTCTTCCACTCTTGGACACCTGCCATTCTTATGCTCCTGGTCTTAACCATTATCATGGCGATTGCCCTTTATCAAGTGGAAAAGGTCGATCATATTTTATAATCAATATCTGGCTGGAAGATTCGTCTTCCGGCTTTTTTGTGCACACAAAAAAGAACTAGGCTCTAGGCCTAGTTCAATGTTTTATTATCCGTTAAATGAGATATGTACGTGGTCGTTGTGGTTTGCTGTATCTCCACCACGGTCCGGCATTTGGTTCCATGTATTAGCTGGTCCGTAAATGTTATTTACTGGCATGTAGAATTGTTGTTTCCAGATAATATATGAGATACCTGCACGGTCCATGTTATCAATCGCATACTGTGCAACTTGATCTCCAAGCTCTGAATTTGTTGGAACCATCACGTCCACTGCAAGTCCTTTACCATGGTCTTCTGGATCCCCTTCACGGTAACCACCGATGTTTGTGATACCGAATTTCGCTGCAATTTCTTGACGGAAAGCTTCCGCTTGCGGTTGAAGATTTGGATCAGTTGGAATAGCATTACCAGTTGTTGGAGTTGATGCTACTGGTTGCACTTCAGGTGCTGCGACAGTTTCTGCTGCCGGAGCTTCGTCTGCAGGAGCTGGTGTTTCAGCAGGAGCTTCTGGTTGAGTTGCTGGAGCTTCAGGA
>CABSQC010000125.1 GCA_902479835.1 uncultured Streptococcus sp.
TTCTTGGATAGTTGATAAACGTTGAGCAATGACAAAGCTTGTTCGACCTTGCATAATAGTTTTCATAGCTTTTTGAATCAAGAGTTCCAGACGAGTATCAACTGATGAGGTTGCCTCGTCCAAAATCAAGATTTTAGGATCAGCCAGGAGCGCACGCGCAATGGTTAGGAGTTGCTTTTGTCCTAGAGAAATATTGCTAGACTCCTGGTTCATTTCCATATTGTAACCACCAGGAAGCGTCCGGATAAAGTGATCGACATTGGCCGCCTTTGCGGCTTCAACAATTTCATCATCCGTTGCTTCGAGATTACCAAAGCGAAGGTTTTCTTTGATGGTTCCTTCATATAACCAAGCATCCTGAAGCACCATTCCGAATTGTTTGCGGTAATCTTGGCGAGATAGATGACGAATATCATGACCATCCACTGTAATCGATCCTGCAGTCACATCGTAAAAGCGCATCAGCAAATTAATCAAGGTTGTTTTTCCTGCTCCGGTCGGTCCGACAATGGCCACCATTTCACCTGGTTTGACTTCTAGGTTGAAATCACGAATCAAGGGTTTGTCCGCTACATATTGGAAATCGACGTTTTTAAAGCTGACTTGCCCTGTCAAATCTCCAGAGAGGGTTTCTGTCACATCTGCTACTTCATCTGGTTCATCCATGACTTGGAAAATCCGATCTAGAGACGACTTAGCACTTTGTAGCTGCCCTGCCAATTGGGTCAAATTTTGAATCGGTTGGTTGATCTGCCAAACATATTGAACGAAGGCCTGCATATTCCCCACAGTCAAACGACCTGCTAACACTTGCAAGCCACCAAACAAAGCGATAATGAGATAAGTCAAATCTGAAATCCCATTTAAAATCGGCATCATTAAGCCAGAAATGAAATTAGCCTTGAATCCTACCTTTTGAAGGTGATGGGTAATATCATGAAACTCTTCCTGGGAAGATTTTTCCCGGACGTAGAGCTTAAGGACGTTAAAACCTGTTAAATTTTCTTGTACAAAGCCGTTCATTGCCCCCAAAACATCTGCCTGCTCTTTAAAGTAAGGCTGAGATTTTTTCATGATAAATCGAGCACTGAAATAAGTGATTGGAATGGACAAGATCACCACCATCCCCAGTTGGATATTTAAGTACAAGACCATGGTGATGACAAAGAGCAAGGTAAAGATAGCATTAACGATTTGTAAGAAGGACTGTTGCAAGGCATTCGAGACGGTTTCGACATCGCTAGTAAAACGTCCCAGTAAATCTCCGAACTGATGCCGGTCAAAATAAGAAACGGGAATGTGATTGATTTTATGAGACAAATCATTTCGCATGTCCTGAACGGTCTTTTGAACAGCATTGGTCATGAAATAGTTTGAATAATAAGATCCCAACTCATAGAGGACCCCACGGAATAGATAGAGCGTCATAATGATCGCGATATAGGAGGTGTTAAGACCAGCCCCTGGAAGGCCTTTTGCCATATCCATGAGATTTTTTGTCAACTCAGTAATCGCAAGCCCCAAAACAAAGGGTTCGACAACACTCATGACGACACTTAGAATTTTTAAGAAAATGGACAAGCAAACTTCCAAGCGATAGGCTCTCAAATAAGTCCATAGTCTACTAAAACTGTTTTGTTCTGGTTTCATCTGCTTCTCCTTTCTATTCATCTGTTAATGATGGACTATCGAGCTGCGAATTAGCGATTTCACGATAGATTTCATTACTTTCCATCAATTCATCGTGAGTTCCTCGACCGACGATCTCCCCTTGATCCAAGACAATAATTTGATCCGCATCCATAATGGTTCCCACACGTTGCGCTACGATCAAAACGGTCGCATCTCCTGTAACTTCTTTGAGACGCTTCCGCAAAGTGGCATCCGTCTTGTAGTCTAAGGCAGAGAAGGAATCATCAAAAATAAAGACATCTGGATCTTTGACAACAGCACGAGCGATGGACAAGCGTTGTTTTTGGCCACCTGAAAGGTTGCTACCACCTTCTGCCAAATGAGTATCAAAGCGTTCCTCACGACTGTCGATAAATTCCTTGGCTTGGGAAATTTCAGCCGCTTGTTCTAGTTCTTGTACAGAGGCATCTTCTTTCTCATAACGAAGGTTTTCAGCCATGGTTCCTGTAAAGAGCAATGCCTTTTGCGGAATAAAACCAATCTTTTGGCGAAGGGCTTTCAGATTGTAGTCACGGACATCCACGCCATCCACCAAAATCTTTCCAAGTGTTACATCATAGAATCGAGGAATCAACTGCACAAGTGAAGATTTCCCAGAACCGGTCGAGCCGATAAAGGCAATCGTTTCTCCAGGTTTGGCCCGAAAGGAAATGTTGTGAAGAACTGGACTCTCTGTCTCACCTGGATAAGCAAAGGTAACATTGTCAAATTCCAAATAGCCACGAGATGCTGTTTCTGTTACACCATTCTCATTTGGATCGATCGAAATGGGCATGTCCATGATTTCCTTGAGACGACGGCTAGAAACCGCAGTCCGAGGATACATGGTAAAGAGATTGGCTAAAAAGAGGAAAGATAAGAGCGCGTGGAAGCTATACTCAATAAATGCAACCAGATCCCCAATTTTCAAACTACCGTCATGAAGAGGATCCAAAGCAAACCAGACAATCGCCACAATCATAGCAATGATGATCTGCACAAATAAGGGCTCTGTCAAACCAGTTAGTTTGAACAATTTATTCGAGTTTTCCGCGTAGACTTCATTTTCAGCTGCAAATTTATCCTCTTGAAATTCTTCACGGGCAAAGGCACGAATCACACGAAGTCCAGTCAAATTTTCACGTGCAAATTGATTAAGATGGTCCAGGGTCTTTTGTTGCTTCTCGGAAAGTGGACGTGTCTTGACTGCTACATACCAGACGACGACAGCAAGAAATGGGACTGATACCGCTACAATCCACGCTAAAGAAGGACTGGTTGTCAGAATCAAGAGAACACTGGAAACCATCATCAAGGGTGTGATGACCCCCATCTTCAACATAGAATCCGCAAACTGCATCAAAACAAAGGCATCTGAAGTCAAGCGAGTGACCAATGACGATACCCCAATTTGCTCATACTCGCGATGCGAGTACTCCTGTAACTTAGCATAGAGGTCATTGCGCATATCGCGGACCATGGTGGTCGTTAGCTGACCAACCGCGTAAGACAAGATAATCCGCCCCACAATCCCAAGCAAAATAATCGCAAACATGACCCAGCCCCAGAAATACAGCCGATCCACGTCACGTGGGTTAATCCCCTCATCAATCATGCGAGCAAGAATCGTTGGCAAGCCCAAATTGACAATAACAAACAGGACCGCCGAAAATAGATTCAGGGCTAGCCACTTGGGATACTTTTTCAAGTAAGACCAAATATATAGCATAGATGATTCTCCTTTTCCATAAATAATAACCTTGATCACACAGAAAAGAGGGAGCGAGACGAAATCATTTTCAAAGAAAATCATTCCTGCCCCAGTCCCATCTGTAGTCTCATTTATTATATCAAACCAGTCATAAAAGTAAAGCAAAAGAGCAGGTTTCCCCGCTCTTCACTTTCATTATTTTGTGCGTTTGAGTTTAGCATTTTTAAGAATCATAAGATCCCCTTGGTTGCTATTACTTAACTTAGAAAGATCAAATGTCAAATAGTCACCATCGACCTTGTATGTAATCTTTTCTCCACTACCATCTTTTGATGCGATTGTTTTCTCTTTTTGATTGATTTTGACATCATAAGATCGCTCATTCTTTTGACCAGCGACTTCACCCGCGATGCTGAGGGTTCCTTTAGAATCTTTGATCTTAATAGAAACTTCAAAATTAATAACGTCTCCAATAGACTCTAATTGACTACCCGATAAGCCCTGCTCCTCAAGAATTTTCTTGAGTTCTGTTTTTGTTGGTTTGTAGACATAAGTCCCATTATCACTTTTGGCACCACAAGCCACCAAGAGGACTGCTGCAAAAACTGCAACGAAAGCTAAAAGAATCCGTTTAATATTTTTCATAATCAATCTCCTAATGTATTTTATAATCAGATTTTACCACTATTTTAATACTGATTCAAGATAT
>CABSQC010000126.1 GCA_902479835.1 uncultured Streptococcus sp.
GTCTTTGGATTGTCGAGCAAGACGCAGTGGTTGAGTGGGCTCTACTACGCTGATTTCATCAGCTTTTACAGCCCTACTCAACTGTGCGGAGGTGGGACGATGAAATCGAATTCTAACGAATGACCGATTTCTGTCTCACTCTCTTTTTTAAATTATTTACTTGACCAGACACTTTCAAGGATATTGGTTTGGTCACGATCTGGTCCGACTGAGAAGGTTGAAATGCGCACACCAACTAATTCACCGACACGGCGGACATAGTTGCGGGCATTTTCTGGAAGCTCATCCAAGTGGCGGACACCTGTGATGTCTTCTGACCAGCCTGGTAATTCTTCATAGATTGGTTTGCAACGTTTGAGTTGCTCCAAGCTTGCTGGGTAGTAATCGATGCGTTCTCCATCCAAGTCGTAGGCCACACAGATTTTCACTGTATCCAAGCCTGATAGAACGTCGATCGAGTTCAAGCTTAGGTTAGTAATTCCTGAAACACGACGGCTATGGCGCATGACAACTGAGTCAAACCAACCGACACGACGAGGACGACCGGTTGTTGTCCCATACTCATGGCCGACTTCACGGATCCGATCCCCCACTTCATCAAAGAGTTCCGTAGGGAATGGGCCATCTCCAACACGGCTGGTATAGGCTTTACATACACCGACAACCTTGTCGATCTTGCTTGGGCCGACACCTGATCCGATGGTCACTCCACCTGCAACAGGGTTTGAGGAAGTAACAAATGGATAAGTTCCTTGGTCGATATCCAACATAACCCCTTGGGCTCCTTCAAAGAGCACGCGCTTGCCGTTATCCAAAGCATCGTTCAAGATGACAGAAGTATCGGTTACATATTGCTTGATTTGTTGACCATATTCATAGTATTCTTCGAAGATATCGTCAAATGAAAGAGGCTCTGCATCATAGAGCTTGGTAAATTGACGGTTCTTTTCTTCCAAGTTGATACGAAGGCGTTCCGCAAAGACGTCGCGGTCCAATAGATCCGCAATCCGGATTCCCACACGTGCAGCCTTGTCCATATAGGCTGGGCCAATCCCTTTGATGGTCGTTCCGATTTTGTTGTCGCCTTTAGATTCTTCTTGGAGACGGTCCAATTCGATATGGTAAGGAAGGATGACATGGGCGCGATCTGAAATGCGCAAACTGTCCGTTGTCACACCTTCTTCATGAAGATAAGCCAACTCTTTGACCAATGATTTAGGGTTGACCACCACGCCGTTTCCGATGACAGAGATCTTTTCAGGGAAGAAGATACCAGAAGGAATCAAGTGCAACTTGAACTTTTTGCCGTCGATTACGATGGTGTGCCCGGCATTGTCCCCACCTTGATAGCGAGCAATGACTTCTGCATTGGCTGATAGGAAGTCTGTAATCTTCCCTTTTCCTTCATCACCCCATTGGGTTCCTACTACAACAACTGATGTCATAATTCTTTTTCATATACCATAGATAGGATGCTATCTATGCCTTTCTTCAAACTAAGGGCAGGAGTCTCACCTGCAAGTTTGTCTTACACTCTATTATAAGCAATTTTTGATGTTTTTTCAAGATCCACTCAGCTATCGTTTATTTTTCTCCTTCCTTTTTAAACCAACTTCTCTATGAAACTCGTCTTTTACTTGGAAATTGCTTCTTTCTAGAAATAACGTTCGGAATTTTCTTTTCTTCTTGCCCTTCTTCTGAAACGACTGATTTTCGGAATTCTCCTTGTCCCCACTTTGCTTGATTTGTGCTAAAATAGTAGGTATGGACAAAATTATTAAAACTATCTCAGAAAGTGGTGCTTTTCGTGCTTATGTACTAGACAGTACAGAAACTGTACGAACAGCCCAAGAAAAACATCATACACAAGCTAGCTCCACGGTCGCACTTGGCCGTACCCTCATTGCCAGCCAAATCTTGGCGGCAAACGAGAAAGGAGATACTAAAATTACGGTCAAAGTCCTTGGGACTAGCTCACTCGGAGCTATCATCACCGTGGCAGATACCAAGGGAAATGTGAAAGGCTACGTGCAGAATCCTGGAGTGGATATCAAGAAAACCGCGACCGGTGAAGTTCTGGTCGGACCATTTGTCGGAAACGGAGAATTCTTGGTCATCACAGATTATGGTACGGGAAATCCTTATAACTCCATGACCCCTCTTGTAACCGGTGAAATCGGAGAAGACCTGGCCTTTTATCTGACAGAAAGCCAACAAACACCATCTGCAGTTGGACTCAATGTTCTGTTGGATGACGAAGATAAGGTTAAAGTGGCGGGTGGCTTCTTGCTCCAGGTCTTGCCAAATGCCAAGGAAGAAGAAATCGCGCGCTTTGAAAAACGCATCCAAGAAATGCCTGCCATCTCCACACTTTTGGAATCTGAAGACCATATTGAAGCTCTTCTTGCCGCTATCTATGGGGATGAACCTTTCAAACGCCTCTCTGAAGAAGGACTTCGCTTCCAGTGCGACTGCAGCCGTGAGCGTTTCTTGAACGCTTTAGCAAGTCTGCCAGCTAGTGATCTAAAAGAGATGAAAGACGAAGATCACGGTGCAGAGATTACCTGCCAATTCTGCCAAACCCACTACCACTTTGACGAAAATGACTTGGAGGAACTCATTCGTGACAAATCTTAATACACCTTTTATGATTGGGAACGTCGAGATCCCAAACCGGACGGTCCTAGCCCCCATGGCTGGAGTGACCAATTCAGCTTTCCGGACCATTGCCAAAGAACTCGGAGCAGGGCTTGTGGTCATGGAAATGGTCTCTGACAAAGGAATCCAATACAACAACGAAAAGACCCTGCATATGCTCCATATCGATGAGGGAGAAAATCCTGTATCGATCCAACTTTTCGGGAGCGACGAAGACAGCTTGGCACGCGCAGCTGAATTTATCCAAGAAAATACCAAGACCGATATCGTCGATATCAACATGGGCTGCCCAGTCAATAAAATCGTGAAAAACGAGGCGGGTGCTATGTGGCTTAAAGATCCCGATAAGATCTACTCTATCATTAACAAGGTTCAATCTGTCCTGGATATCCCTCTCACTGTTAAAATGCGGACAGGTTGGTCGGACCCTTCTCTAGCAGTGGAGAATGCCCTCGCAGCTGAAGCTGCAGGTGTCTCTGCCCTTGCCATGCATGGACGGACCCGGGAACAAATGTATACGGGGCACGCTGACCTCGAGACCCTTCACAAGGTTGCACAAGCTCTGACCAAGATTCCATTTATTGCAAACGGAGACATCCGTACGGTTCAAGACGCCAAACAACGCATCGAAGAAGTCGGTGCCGACGCGGTCATGATTGGCCGTGCCGCTATGGGTAACCCTTACCTCTTCAATCAAATCAATCATTACTTTGAAACAGGAGAAATCCTGCCTGATTTAACCTTCGAAGACAAGATGAAAATTGCTTATGAGCATCTGAAACGCTTGATTGATCTCAAGGGCGAGCACATTGCCGTTCGTGAATTTCGTGGCCTTGCCCCTCACTACCTTCGTGGTACCTCAGGTGCAGCCAAACTTCGTGGAGCCATCTCCCAAGCCAGCACCCTGGCAGAGATTGAAGAACTCTTACAATTAAACGCATAAAAATAATAAAAGCAGGACCTCACATGAGGTCCTGTTTTTATAGATTATCTGTTTGCAGGCCGAGTTGTTTGATTCTAGCGGTGTAGTAAGTCATGATCAAAAAGAGGTTGGCTGTGATCAGCCAGATGGACCATTGGTGGATGAAATGCATGAGGATGGCCACGCTAATAGCTCCCGCGACAAAGCTTCCAACGACAATCCCGTAATTCATGGCCTGACGCCGATACTCGACCAAATCTCCTTCCCCGCGAATGATTCGGTACAAGGCCGTCAGCATTTTGCGATAATTTCCGGAAGTCATAAAGATTACATAAGGGTGATTTTCGATCAAGCTCCCTGTAAAGGTCAACATCATCATTCCCGTTCCAAAAGCTATAAAGGGAACTTCTACAGGTGGTATGACAGACACTAAGGGAATCAGGAGTGTCACCACAAACAAAGGAATCAACATCTTG
>CABSQC010000127.1 GCA_902479835.1 uncultured Streptococcus sp.
GGATTGCCCAGATCCCTTATTTCAAGGAACATCCGGACCAATTTGGGCGCTATCAGGTGCCACAGGATCACTTGCATCGGTCGGTCAATTGGGCCTTGGTCGATAAGGGCAAGAAAAAAACAGTTATCCTTTTCCACCACCATGATACAGTCGATCTAGAAGACTATGGAAATTTGTCGGAGATCGCGCTCGATTCTGATCAAGTAGCAGAAGCCTTGATAACATTGGATAGGCGACCCGATATGCAGGCAGATTTAGCTTCTGGAGAATGGAAATTTGGCAGAGGCTCTTGCGATATGAAAGCAGCCTTGGCCCTGCAATTGGGAGTTCTGGAAGCCTATGCAGCAGCTCCCTCAGAAGGTCAGGTCAATCTGCTCTATCTCTCTGTTGGAGATGAGGAATCCTATTCACGTGGGATGCGAGGAGCTTTGGGTCTCCTCACAGATTTGCAGGAAAAGTTTGATCTGAATTATGTATTAGCAGTGGATTCAGAGCCCTTTGAATCAGAATTAGGAAAAGAAAAGGTTCTTCACATCGGTACAGTCGGTAAACTAATGCCAGTCGTTGTGGCGCAAGGTGTCTTGTCCCATATGAAGGAACCTCTTAAAGGGATCAATGCCTTGTCCCTCTTAGTAGCCATTGCAAGCCAGCTGGATCTTCATCCCGATCTGGCAGATCAGGCCTTGGGAGAAACGTCTCCTCTTCCTTCTTGGTCCTATCTCAGAGATTTGAAGGAGCAGTACGATGTATCGACCGTGCTTTATGCAGCCGGCTACTTCAGTGTGCTGCATTTGAAGAAAACACCGCAAGAACTCCTGCAGCGGATTTATGAACTTAGTCAGGAGGCCTTGGATACCTTTTACAAGAAGTATGAGCACTTGCAGGATCAGGCTGGCCAAGACCATATGATTGCAAGGCCAAGAGTTATCACCTATCAAGAGTTAGAGGAACGATGCCAAGCCATCAAGGACTACCTAGTCTTTAAGGAAGCTTCCAACAAAAAAGCGGAACAAGATTTTCGTGCAGGTACTAGCTACCAGAGCCTTGCGATTCAGCAAATCCAGCGACTGCTAGAGTTTCTCGGAGATAAGGATCCCATGGTGGTCATCGGTTTTGCGCCCCCATATTATCCTTCTATGAATTGTCGCTTTTTGGGCAATACAGAACTCAAAATCGAGTCCTTGATCGAGGATTACCGCCAGTATCTGGACCAAAAGGGTTATACCTTAAAAGTCGAGGAATACTTTATGGGGATTAACGACACCAGTTATTGCGCCTTGGAAAAGGATGTGGCCTCTTACCAAGTCGTCCTAGATAGTCTGGCCACTCCGGCTCAAATTTATGATCTGGATCTGGAAAAAATTGCCCAAATTCAGGTGCCAGCAGTCAATCTAGGCCCCTGGGGCAAGGAATTGCACAAGCGAGGGGAGCGGGTTTACCAAGAAGATTTCTTGGCGACCATTCCAAACTACCTGCTAGATTTGCTCTATCATTTCGATGATCTCTAATGACAATAGAAAACAAACACGATCCCAATGAGGATCGCACAAGGAGTTAGCATGATTACATTTCACGGAGTTACAAAAGATTACGATGGGCACATTGCCCTCAACCACTTGGATCTGACCATCGAAGATGGGCAAATTGTTGGCCTGATTGGCCACAACGGAGCCGGCAAGTCGACAACCATCAAGAGTTTGGTCAGTGTCATCACCCCAACCACTGGGACCATTGAGGTAGATGGTCAGGACCTTTATAGCCATCGGCTAGCGGTCAAAAAGAAGATCGGTTATGTGGCAGATTCACCGGATCTATTCTTGCGTCTCACAGCTAATGAATTCTGGGAGCTGGTTGCGACCTCTTATGATATGAGTCAGAAGGACTGTGATCAACGCTTGGAAGAGCTTCTCAGGATCTTTGATTTTCAGAGTCACCGCTATGAAGTGATTGAATCCTTTTCACATGGGATGCGCCAGAAGGTCTTCGTCATTGCAGCCCTCTTATCAGATCCAGATATCTGGGTCTTGGACGAACCGATGACCGGGTTGGACCCACAGGCTTCCTATGATTTAAAACAAATGATGCGCCAACATGCGGATCGCGGAAAGACCGTTATTTTCTCTACCCACGTCTTAGAAGTAGCCGAACAACTCTGTGATAAAATCGCCATTCTCAAAAAAGGAAATCTCATTTTCTATGGGACAATCGAGGAATTGAAGGGCCAGCATCCCGAACAAAGTCTGGAAAGTATCTATCTCAGTCTAGCGGGGCGGAAGGAAGAAGGTGGCGATCATGCGTCTTAAGATCATCCAACAGTTGGTCAATGTCAATATCATCTATGCCAGCCAGCCAGCTCAGATCGCAAAATTACGTGCCAAACAGGCCAAAAAACCGGACGTCAAACTCAATGTTGCCCGCAGATCGGTATTGAACTATCTCTCTTTAGGGTTTTTCTATTTCGTCTTGTTTGGTTTGCTCTTTAGTATCTATGATTTTGTCCATCAACCAGCCTTCTTTGTCAACATGGTGGCCCTTTTTTCCTTGATGACCATTTCCCAAGGTTTTATGAGCTTTTACAATGTCTTTTATGAAAGCAAGGACCTGCAGTTTTACCGGCCCTATGCTTTCTCAGATGCAGAAGTCATAGCAGGAAAGAGCATCTCAGTCATCCTGACTCTTCTCATGGCTATCCTTCCCTTGATCAGCTATTTTCTGATCCTCCCTGTACAGGCAGGTGGCTTTAATCCGTTAGGGATCCTACTAGGTCTCTTTTGTGCTTTGATTCTCTTAGCCGTTCTCTTTTTAGCGACGATCATCCTATCCCATCTGATCACCAAGACCCTCTTTTTCAAAAAACACACGACCCTGGTCTCTAATCTCATGGTCGGAATCGGCTCCCTCTTGAGTTTAGGGGCTTATCTTTATCTAAATCTAGTCCAAACTCACCGGGTAGAAGTGACGGGTGGCGCAGAGATTCCCATTCTATTTCCACCTTTTGTTGCCTTTCATCAGTTTATCCTCCATCCTTTTGAGGGAGGAGCGATCCTTGGCCTTCTGAGCTGGATCCTGGTGCTTTTGGTCTTGATTGGCCTAGTTCGCAAAATCGTGATTCCACAATTCTATGATGCAGCCCTTGCAGTTGCGACCAACCAAACTGTCAAAGAGCGCGTAAGAGTGCTCCATGTTGGTCAGAAAGACTCCTTTAGACGATTTGTCATTCAGTATCATCGCAGACTCGTAGCCGATGGAACCCTTATGGTGCAAGTCCTCTTGATGATGAGCATTCTGCCTTATATTTTCCTCCTCAGTGGAGCAGCAGGAGCATCGAAAAATATAGGAGGCCTCCGTCCTTACTTGACGCCCCAGTATTTGGTGCCACTGGCTCTCGTTGCCTTCTTGATCGGTGTTTTCAATAGTTTTGGAGGCTTGACCAGTATCGGTATCTCGCTGGAGCGTGAAAACTTTGAGTACTTGAGATCGCTCCCTATTGATTTCAAACGCTATCTCTTCATGAAGTTTTGGTTGCTCTATCTGGTGCAATCCATCCTTCCTGTCATTCTTCTAGTTGGCGTTTGTCTCTATTTTGGCGTCCATCCCTTGGCTATCCTAGCTATGTTGCTGATCTGGGTTGTAACAACCATTCCGATCTGCATTCGAGACTATGTCAAAGATTTTCAGAACTTTAGCACCAATTGGACCAATATCACGGAGTTGATGACCCGTCATCGTGGGAATGCAGTCCTTCAGTCTATTCTCTTGATTGTCTTTCTCTTTGTGATGTTTCTCTTGATTATTGTCAGCTTCATTTGGACCTATCATTCCGTCAGCACCCTGCTGGCTGTGATCCTTTATAGTGTCATCCTGTTAATTGGAGCAGGCATCAGCTACACCATCTACCGCAAAAAAATCCGTACCCTCTACCAAGAGATCGGAGAATAAAAAAAGAGAGTGAGACAGAAATCGGTCATTCGTTAGAATTCGATTTCGTCGTCCCACCTTCGCACAGTTGAGTAGGGCTGTAAAAGCTGATGAAATCAGCTTAGTAGAGCCCAC
>CABSQC010000128.1 GCA_902479835.1 uncultured Streptococcus sp.
CAATATCTACGGACCACGGACCGATACGGTCGAATTGCGTAAGGAAATCGGAATGGTCTTCCAACAGCCCAATCCCTTTCCAATGTCCATTTATGATAATGTGACTTATGGGTTGATGATTAATGGTGTCAAGGATAAGGCAGTCTTAGATGAGGCAGTTGAAACCTCATTGAAACGCGCTTCCATCTGGGATGAAGTCAAGGATCGACTGCATGATTCAGCTATCGGACTTTCCGGTGGTCAGCAGCAGCGGGTCTGTGTGGCGCGGGTTCTTGCGACCAGTCCAAAGATTATTCTTTTGGATGAACCAACTTCAGCGCTGGACCCAATTTCAGCTGGGAAAATTGAAGAAACCTTATATGGACTAAAAGACCGCTACACCATGCTCTTGGTGACACGCTCCATGCAGCAAGCGAGTCGGATTTCTGATAAAACAGCCTTTTTCTTGGATGGCGATTTGATTGAGTACAATGACACCAATGAAATGTTCTTGAACCCAGCTAAGAAAGAAACAGAAGACTATGTCTCTGGTAAATTTGGATAGGAAGAAAATAAAATGTTACGAGTTCAATTTGAAGAAGATTTAGAGAAGTTGCATAACCAGTTTTATGCAATGGGAAATGAAGTGTTGAGTCAGATGAACCGTACGGTCCGCGCTGTCGTGACCCATGACCGGGAATTGGCCCGCCAAGTTATCGAAGATGATGCGGAGATCAACGACTACGAAGTGAAGTTAGAGCGCAAATCCTTTGAGATTATTGCCCTTCAACAGCCCGTTTCACAAGACCTTCGTGTCGTGATGACTGTCTTAAAAGCGGTCTCTGACTTAGAGCGGATGGGTGACCACGCAGTATCAATTGCCAAGGCAACCATTCGCATGAAAGGGGAAGTCCGTATTCAATCTGTTGAGGAAGAGATCAGCAAGATGGGCCGTGAAGTCAAAGATTTTGTCGAAGCGACACTAGATGTTTACCTCAAAGGCGATGTGGATTTGGCCTATGAAGTTGCGACACGAGACGAAGTCATCAACCATTACTTCGATAGCATCCAAGAATTAGCAACAGAAGAAATTCGGAAAAATCCTGAGTCCATCGTGACAGGACGGGATTATTTCCAAGTGATCAACTTCTTGGAACGTATCGGAGATTATGCAAAAAACATCTGTGAATGGGTGGTTTACTTCGAGACAGGTAAAATTATCGAAATGTAAGATCATAAAGTCTTTTTGATATCAGACAGGCATTCTAATGCTTGTCTTTTCTTTTATCTTGACTTTGTGATAAAATAGTTTTATGAGGGCTTTTCATTGGAAAGCATGAAACATTTAAAGGAGGAAATTATGCAAGCAGTTGCACATTTTGTAGAAACATTCGTTCCAGAACATTACGAAGTGTTTTTGGATTTAAGTCGTAAAAGCAAGACCTTTAGCGGTCGTGTGGTGATCACAGGTCAAGCCAAGGCGGACAAGATCTCGCTTCACCAAAAGGATTTGATCATCGAAACAGTAGAAGTAGCAGGTCAAGCCCGTCCATTTACGGTTGATAATGACAATGAAGCAGTCTATGTTGAATTGGAAGGAACAGGTCAAGTAACGATTACCTTGACCTATTCTGGCAAGATCACAGACAATATGACAGGGATTTACCCATCTTACTACAGCATTGATGGTGTGAAGAAGGAAGTAATCTCTACTCAGTTTGAGAGCCATTTTGCGCGTGAAGCTTTTCCAAGTGTGGACGAGCCTGAAGCCAAAGCAACTTTCGATCTTTCTGTGAAGTTTGACCAAGAAGAAGGAGAAATCGTTCTTTCTAACATGCCTGAAATCGATGTGGAAAACCGCAAAGAAACAGGCATTTGGAAATTTGCAACGACTCCACGGATGTCTTCTTACCTCCTTGCCTTTGCTGCTGGAGAACTTCAAGGGATCACAGCCAAAACAAAAAATGGCACACTTGTAGGTATCTATTCAACCAAGGCGCATCCTTTGAAAAACTTAGAATTTTCTCTTGATGTAGCGGTACGTGTCATCGAATTTTATGAAGACTATTATGGCGTGAGGTATCCAATCCCTCAATCCCTTCATATCGCCCTTCCAGACTTCTCTTCAGGAGCGATGGAAAACTGGGGCTTGGTAACCTACCGTGAAGTCTACCTTCTAGTAGATGAAAACTCTACGGCCCAAAGCCGTCAAACAGTAGCCTTGGTGGTGGCTCACGAATTGGCTCACCAATGGTTCGGAAACCTCGTGACCATGAAATGGTGGGATGATCTCTGGTTGAATGAAAGCTTTGCCAATATGATGGAATATGTCAGCTTGGATGCCATTGAACCAAGCTGGAATATCTTTGAAGACTTCCAAACAACTGGAGTGCCTGCTGCCTTGAAACGCGATGCTACAGATGGCGTTCAATCCGTCCATGTGGAAGTCAAACACCCTGATGAGATCAACACCCTCTTTGACCCAGCAATCGTTTACGCCAAGGGTAGCCGTCTCATGCACATGCTTCGCCGCTGGTTAGGCGATGACGCCTTCCGTAAAGGGTTGAAGATCTACTTTGAAAAACACCAATACGGCAATACTATCGGTCGTGACCTTTGGGATGCTCTTGGGCAAGCTTCAGGTCGTGATGTCGCAGCCTTTATGGATTCTTGGTTGGAGCAACCAGGATACCCTGTTGTTTCAGCTTCTGTGGAAAACGATACCTTGATCATCCGTCAAGAGCAGTTCTTCATCGGAGAAAGAGAAGAAAAAGGCCGCAAGTGGGTTGTTCCGTTAAATAGCAACTGGACGGGTATTCCAGATACCTTGGAAACAGAAGTTTTAGAAATTCCAAACTACAGTGCCTTGAAAGCAGCTAACAGCGGAGCTCTTCGCTTCAATACAGAAAATACAGCTCACTATATCAGTGACTACCGTGGGGAATTGTTGGAAGACATCCTTGCTGACCTTGCTAGCTTGGATAGCACTTCAAAATTACAAGTGGTTCAAGAACGCCGTCTCTTAGCGGAAAGTGGTCAAATTTCTTATGCAAGCCTCTTGCCAGTGATTGAACACTTGACAGAAGAAAGTTCTTACTTGGTTGTTTCAGCTGTTTCGAGCGTATTAGCTGGAATCAGTCTCTTTGTGGATGAAGGAACTGAAACAGAAGCTGCCTTCCATGAGTTGTTGAAACGCTTGAACCGATACAACTTTGAACGCTTGGGTCTAGAAGCTAAGCCTGGTGAAACAGAAGAAGACGAAAAAGTTCGTCAGCTAATGATTGCTAATATGATCAAGGCCAATGATGAAGCTGCAAAAGCTCAAGCGAGCGCTATCTTTGAAGCACATGCAGATGATTTGGAAAAACTTCCAGCTGCCATCCGCCTGCAAATCTTGGTCAACCAAATCAAGCACCAGGAAACCAAGGAGCTTAGCCAACAATACCTGGATACTTATGTTAAGACAGTAGATGGGAACTTTAAACGCCAGTTGGCGGCTGCACTTTCTTATACCAAGGATGAGGAAACTTTGGAAGCTCTATTGAAGGAGTGGAAGAACAAGGATGTGGTGAAACCACAGGACTTGGCTATGAGCTGGTACTACAACTTCTTGCACGATGACTTTACCCAAGGAAGAACTTGGACTTGGGCGCGTGAAAACTGGGATTGGATCAAGAAAGCACTCGGTGGTGATATGAGCTTTGATAAGTTTGTCATCTACCCAGCTAACTGTTTCAAGACCCGTGAACGGTTAAATGAATACAAGGCCTTCTTTGAGCCTCAATTGGATGATATGGCGATCAGCCGTAATATCAAGATGGGAATTAAAGAAATTGCAGCTCGTATTGATCTTATCGAGCGGGAGAAAGCAGCTGTTGAAGCTGCTATCCTTGCGACAAAATAGATTGAAAAAAGATGCTACAGAATTCATTCTGTAGCATCTTAGAATATAGACAACGTCATCTTTGAAACTTTCCTTAGGCAAGCACTGACGTCAGCGAACTTCTTTGAAGTTCCATGACTTAGTTTTGAGCCCCTTCACTTTTCAATTTTTGGGCTCAGGC
>CABSQC010000129.1 GCA_902479835.1 uncultured Streptococcus sp.
TCTGTAAATCAATCGACCTTAAAGGTCGTATCCTAGTCGCTGATGAAGGGATTAACGGAACCGTATCTGGTGACTACGAAACAACGCAAAAATACATGGACTACGTTCACAGCCTTCCAGGGATGGAAGACCTCTGGTTCAAGATTGATGAGGAAGAAGAGCAAGCTTTCAAGAAGATGTTTGTACGTTATAAGAAAGAGATTGTCCACCTTGGTTTAGAAGATGATAACTTCGATAACGATATCAATCCTCTTGAAACAACAGGTGCTTACTTGTCACCAAAAGAGTTTAAAGAAGCTCTTCTCGACGAAGATACCGTTGTCCTTGATACTCGGAATGACTACGAGTACGATCTTGGTCACTTCCGTGGGGCTATTCGTCCAGACATCCGCAATTTCCGTGAATTGCCGCAATGGGTCCGTGATAACAAGGAAAAATTCATGGACAAGCGTGTTGTCGTCTACTGTACTGGTGGAGTCCGTTGTGAGAAATTCTCGGGTTGGATGGTGCGTGAAGGATACAAAGATGTCGGTCAATTACACGGCGGTATCGCAACTTACGGGAAAGACTCAGAAGTTCAAGGAGAACTTTGGGATGGGAAAATGTACGTCTTTGACGAACGGATTGCAGTCGATGTCAACCATGTCGATCCAAGTGTTGTCGGAAAAGATTGGTTTGATGGAACACCATGTGAACGCTATGTCAACTGTGGAAATCCTTTCTGTAACCGTCGCATCTTGACTTCAGAAGAAAACGAAGACAAGTACCTCCGTGGCTGCTCCCATGAGTGCCGTGTTCACCCTCGCAATCGTTATGTAGAAGAACACGACTTGTCACAAGCAGAGGTGAGTGAGCGTTTGGCCCTTATCGGTGAGACGCTTGATGGAGCACCTGCATAATAGAAACAAACAGTCTGAAAGCTCAGGCTGTTTTTATATGGAAATTGATTGAAAATTGTGCTATACTTTAGGTAAGCGATTTCACAAAGGAGAAAACAAATGAGTATCGTGTTTTCAATTAAAAATAAAAAGAGCTTATTTGGCTATCAGAAAGTACTCGCAGCACAGGAAGTTCTTAAATTAGTGGAAGGGTTGACGACCTACAACTATGATCCTGCCACCCTTCATCGTCCCTTAAATGATTTTGAAGGCTTGAACTGTATCGTATTTGGTAAGAGCGGTCTTCCTCTGCAGTTACGCTATTTTGATGAGGAAGAGTCTTATCAGATTCAGGTGCCCTCTTTTGCGATAGAAGAAGATTGGCAGTTGGCCCTTCGATGGATCAGTCGCCTAGGAGAAGTATTAGGAACGGAGATTGTGGCCAGTGACGGCGTAAGCTATACTCCAGATTCTGTTTTCCATTTTGATTATGAAGTCGTTATCCTAGAAACGCTGGGTAATGTGACGAAAGAAAAAGATCTAAAAGAGTTTGAAGTACAAGGCTTCGCTCATCCAGTCTATTTGGATCGGAATACAGTGCAGGAAGTCTTGAACCATGTCCATCCACTAGAAGCCTACTCTGCCTTTATCAAGAAGATTCAATATAGTGCAGCTTATTTCAGTCAAGTCCGTTTTTATCAACAGGAGGAGACAGGAGCATTTTTAGCTAGCTATAGCTTGACAGAAGATACGGATACGGTCTTGCCAAGCGTGCCACATATTCCTGCAGAATATGTAGAAATTGTGGGCTTAGCGGGTATCATTGATTGGCAAGTTCTTTTGGTTGCGATCGATGGAGATCCGGATAAGCCAGAAAACTACCATCCAATTGGTTCTCTTGCTCTGAAGAAACTTATAGAAGCGCTAGAGCCAGATGAATATCAGCTGCTAGATGCTAGTCAAATTGAAATTAAAAAATTATCCAAAGAACGCTTGCTAGAATTAGCGCAATTGGAGAACAAGTAAAAAATATCATAGTGAACTGTCCCTCCGACGTTTGATCCGAAAAATCTAACGTCTGGGAGCAGTTCTTTTTTATGCCCTTCCTTTGATCAAAAACCAATGACTAGGCTAATTGTGGTATAATAGGGGCCTAGAAGTAGAATGAAAGAGGTGCACGAAATGCTGTTAGAAGAATTTGATGCCAATCGACAGGCGATTATCAATCCACAAGACTTACACCAACCAATTGAAGGATTTCCCAAAGTAGTCATCTCTTGCTTTTCAAGAGTAACTTTTGCTCGCCTCCTTGAAAATTATGAACATGAGGTCATTGCAAGAACCTCCATGGCCAATTTTGAAGTCTTGGTCTATGGGATCACTATTGGAGACCAACAGATTGGTGCCTTTAATGCACCAGTTGGGGCTGCTTCCTGTGTGGGGATTATAGAGGACCTGATTCAATTTGGGATGGAAAAACTGGTGCTCTTTGGAACCTGTGGGGTTTTAGACCGTGATATCGAAGCGACTTCCATCATCATTCCAACGGCTGCTCTTCGCGACGAGGGGACCAGTTACCACTATCTTCCGGCTAGTGATGAAGTGGAAGTAAACAAGAAAACCCTCCCTCTCTTCCAAGCCTTTCTGGACAGTCACAAGGTTTCCTATCAGTCAGGAAAAGTGTGGACGACAGATGCACCCTACCGGGAAACCATCGACAAGATGAAGCGACGAAAGGAAGCAGGAGCCATCTGTGTGGATATGGAATGTTCGGCAGTGGCAGCCTTAGCAGCTTATAGGGGCTTTGAGCTCTGCCATTTCTTCTACGCAGCAGACCACCTCTCGGAAGAAAAATGGGATATCCGAACCTTATCTAGTCATGAGGATTTAGATAGCAAGGATCGAATCGCGGAGTTAGCCATCCAATTTGCGCTCTTATGGGAAAAGGCGAACTAAATGAAAGAAGCAATGATTGAACTGAAGGATTTTTCCTTCCAATACAAGGCTCAGTCTGAGCCGACTTTGAAAAATCTCAACTTAACCATTTATAAGGGGGAAAAGGTCCTGATTGTCGGGCCATCTGGCTCTGGCAAGTCAACCATTGGCCAGTGTCTAAATGGGATTATCCCTAATATCTATAAGGGAACCAGTAGTGGGCAATTCCTCATTCAGGGGAAAGAAGCCTTTGATCTCAGTATTTATGAGAAATCTCACTTGGTCAGTACGGTTTTGCAAGATACAGATGGCCAATTTATTGGTTTGAGTGTCGCAGAAGACTTGGCTTTTGCTCTTGAAAATGACATGGTGGATCTGGGAACGATGAAAGAGCGTGTGCAGAGTTGGGCAGAACGCTTGGATTTGATGAAGCTCTTGGATCATCGGCCACAAGATTTGTCCGGTGGGCAAAAACAGCGAGTGAGCTTAGCAGGTGTTCTGATTGACGAAAGTCCGATCCTGCTCTTTGATGAGCCACTGGCTAATCTAGATCCCAAGTCGGGTCAGGATATTATTGATCTGATTGATCAGATTCATGAAGAGCAGGGAACGACCACCATTATTATCGAACACCGTTTAGAGGATGTACTCTACCGTCCTGTCGATCGGGTTATCTTGATCAATCAAGGTCAAGTTCTCTTTAATGGGAGCCCAGATGAGTTGTTGAGGACGACACTGCTGGCTGAAAATGGGATTCGAGAACCCCTCTATTTAACAACTCTTCGCCAGCTAGGGCAGGATATCGATCAATTGGAGCATCTAGATCGTCTAGAAGATATCGAACTTACTGGTGTGAATCGTTCCATTCCAGAAGCGACCTTTACTAAAACTGGTGAGACGGAAGAACTATTGAAGTTGGAGCAGATTTCCTTTGCTTATCAAAAGGATCATCCGATCTTAAAAAATATTTCCCTCAGTATACCTAAGGGGCAGCGCTTAGCGATTGTCGGGAAGAATGGGGCAGGGAAATCAACTCTTGCGAAAGCCATCTGTGGATTCATTACCACAGAAGGACAATACACCTCTAGAGGTGAAGATATCAAGCAAGAGAGTGTCAAGGAACGGGCAGAGCGAGTCGGCTATGTCCTGCAAAACCCCAATCAAATGATTTCGACCAATATGATTTTTGACGAAGTTGCTCTAGGTTTGCGCTTGCGGGGTGTC
>CABSQC010000130.1 GCA_902479835.1 uncultured Streptococcus sp.
AAGACGCAGTGGTTGAGTGGGCTCTACTACGCTGATTTCATCAGCTTTTACAGCCCTACTCAACTGTGCGGAGGTGGGACGACGAAATCGAATTCTAACGAATTACCGATTTCTGTCCCACTCTCTTCTTTCGTCTACCTATCAAGAAGTGAGGAAGGAATGAAAAAGAATATTGTAAAAGATGTCTTATTCTTGGGTCAAAAGTCAGAAGAAGCGACACCTGAGGATCGCACCTTGGCTTTGGATTTGCAGGACACTTTAAATGCTCATCTCCTTGAGTGTGTGGGTTTAGCGGCTAATATGATCGGGGTGAAAAAACGGGCGATTATCATCCGAATGGGAAGTGAAAATTTGGTCCTGTTTAATCCTGTTCTCCTTGAAAAGAAAAAGCCTTACCAAACAGAAGAAGGATGCTTGTCCTTGGTGGGGAGTCGGCCGACCACTCGTTATGAGGAGATTTCAGTGGCCTATCGAGATGTGAATTGGAAAGCAAAAACGATTCATTTGTCAAGTTTTCCAGCCCAGATCTGTCAGCACGAAATGGATCATCTAGAAGGTATTATCATATAGAAGTGATGGATGGAGTCAATCTGGCTCCATTTTTTACTAGGAAAAAGTGATAGAAAAGTCGATTCTTGGAGACATAAAATTAATAAAAGCAAAAAAAGGAATAGCGGTTGTATAGAAAAAGAAGAAAGAGACTTGAAAAAAAGAAGCCTTGCTTGACAGGTTTTCTTAGGATCGCGTATACTAGTAGTACAAAAATGAGATGAAAGACAGGAGTGCCAACATGAAGCGTCACCTTCACGATTATCCAAAATTTTATCGTTGGCTAACCTTGCCTTTTACGAAAAAACCAAGTCGGATACAGGTCCTTAAACGGATGAATCGAATCTTGACGCTTGTGATGCCAGGCATCTACGGCCTGGTCTTTTGTTGGCTGTTTTTAAAGAAAACTTCAATGGGAGGAATCTGGTCTTTCATCTGGATTCCTGCGTCGGGTTTTGTCTTATTTAGCCTCTTTCGTCATTGGGTCAATGTTCCGAGACCTTATGAGAAATGGGAGATTCAACCCTTATTAGAAAAAAATTCATCCGGTCATTCCTTTCCTAGCCGACATGTTTTTTCGGCGACCATTATCTCCATGTGTGTCTGTCAGTTGTCTCTTCCGCTAGGAATGTGCTCCATGCTTCTATCTCTTCTATTAGCCCTTGTCCGAGTTCTTGGAGGGGTGCATTATCCCAAGGACGTTCTCGTCGCTTGGGGATTGGGACTCGTATGGGGAGGACTCTTTTTGCTGGTTTGAATGAACAAATTCCTAAAAATTGACCTTTGTGTAAGGGTGAAGGATAGTGTATACTGGAAAGTGAACTTAGAATAGGAGAGAAGATGAAGTACAGAAAAGCAAAAAAAGCAGATCTGGATCAGGTGGTTCGAGTAGCCAGTACAGCTTTTGAGGAGTATCTATTTTTAAAAGTCATCAAAGATTTGGTGCGTGATCCCAAGCAGTATCCTGCCTTTGTTGAGGCCATGATGCGCATCTTGGTAAAGGTTTTTCTCAAACACCATATTTGCCTTGTGGCAGAAAAGAACGATGAAATTTATGCAGTTGCTTTGTTACAAAAGGGACCGATTCCTTTTCGAGCCTATCTCTTAAATGGGGGATTGGGTTTGCTCAAGTTTATTTCCTTGAAAAATATGTTGGCCTACTTTAAATTTATGGAGGACACGGATAAGGAATTGGAGCAAAATGTAGATTTTGATTGGTATTTAATGCTTCTCGCAGTCGCCCCTAAACACCAACGGCAGGGCTATGGCAGTCGCTTTATGACAGAAGGAATTGAGCCTTTCTTGGAAGAGGTTAAAGGAAAAAAACTAGCCTTTTATACCAATACGAAGGGAAATGTCTATTTTTATACCAAAAATGGCTACAAGGAAGTCTACTCTAACGAGATTAGCTTTAACCATGTAGAAATGGGGAGCTGGTATTTCTTGAAGGAACTAAAAAAACACTAAGGTTACAACCTTAGTGTTTTTTCATTGTAGCTGTGAAACTGCTTGAATGCCAAATTTTTCAAAGAAAGCAGTTCGTTCTTCTATGATAGCATTAGTCGGATGTTTGATATTCAGTAAGAGCTCAACAAGGTCTGGCGTGACTTCACGTAGCAGTTGCCCCAAGGACCAGATAGCCGTTGCGATATGGATCTGATTTTGCGAGGTCTCGATGATGTTCAGTAGCTTAGGGATGGCTGAGCGGTCATTAGCATTTGCTAGTGCGATAATGGCATTGCGCTGGAGGATATTCTTGCCTCGCCAGCTTCCGGCAACGTTTCCAAATTTTTCCTTAAATTGTCCGTTAGACAGCTCGATAAAAGGAATCAACTCTGGATGAGCCAGATCAGGATCGATTTCTGTTGCCAAGGGATTATCCAGACCTTTGTTATAAGGGCAGCTAATCTGACAGATGTCACATCCATAGATGACCGTTTTAATTTTCTTGCGAAATTCTAGGTCCATCATGCCCTTGTCTTGGGTTTGGAAGGACAAACAACGCTTGGCATTCATAGAGCCATCTCCGATTAAACAGGAGGTTGGGCATGCATCTAAACAACGTCGACAGTCTCCACAACCATAGTCGACAGGATGATCTGGTTCAATTTCGAGATTGGTAATCAATTCACCCAGAAACATGTAGGAACCGTATTCTTTTGAAATGACCAAGCCATTTTTTCCGATAAAGCCAATTCCAGCTCGTTGGGCGACAGCCGTATCAACCAGTGCTCCAGTATCGACCATGCCCTTGTATTCAAAATCTTGCGTCATTTCTTCAATCCCAGCAGCTAAGCGGTTGAGCTTGTCTTGAAGGATATAATGGTAGTCTAATCCCCAGCTGTTGGGCGTGAATTTTCCTCTTTTATAGGCTGTTTTTTGAGGTTGTTGCTTGAGTTTGTGGGGGTAGGCGACAGCGATTGAGATGATGGTCTTTGCGGAGGAGAGACTTAATTTGGGTTGGATGCGCTCTTCAATATTCTTATGCTCGAATCCAGAATTCCGTCCTTCCTCAACGGCCAAGCGGAGCGATTTTTCCAAATAAGCGAAGTCATCAGCAGTTGTAAATCCAATTTTTGAAATCCCAATAGAATGCGCCAGTTGGATAATATTTTCTTTTAGTGTCATCCCTTTCATTATACACAAAAATAAAGTTTCTGGCGAGAGAGGAAAATGATGGAAAGGGCTTTCAGAAGCTTTCTTTTTTTTGTATAATAGAAACATGAAATGCGAGGAGGATATTATGGGACAACCATTATTTTTACATTCAGTCATGCAGGAAAAAATTTGGGGAGGAACTCGTCTGAAAGAAGAATTTGGTTACGAAATTCCGAGCGACCATGTCGGTGAATTTTGGGCGATTTCAGCCCATCCACATGGAGTTTCTAAAGTAGCCAATGGTCCATACGAAGGAATGGGATTGGATCAGCTCTATCAAGAGCATCGGGAATTATTCGGTAATCGTAAAGAGCCTGTCTTTCCTTTATTAACAAAGATTTTGGATGCCAACGATTGGCTCAGTGTACAGGTGCACCCAGATGATACCTATGCAATGGAGCATGAAGGAGAACTTGGAAAAACTGAGTGTTGGTATGTGATTGCGGCTGATGAAGGATCTGAGATTATCTATGGACACAATGCCAAGTCAAAAGAAGAACTCCGTCAGCAAATTGAGGACAAGAACTGGGATGCCTTGCTGACAAAAGTTCCTGTCAAGGCTGGAGATTTCTTCTATGTGCCAAGCGGGACCATGCACGCCATTGGTTCTGGAATTTTGATTCTTGAAACCCAACAGTCAAGTGACACAACCTACCGTGTTTATGATTTTGACCGTAAGGATGCTCAAGGAAACTTGCGGGAACTTCACTTGGAAAAATCGATTGATGTCTTGAACATTGGAGAGCCTGCCAATAGCCATCCAGATACAGTTGTGATCGATGATCTTCGAATGACCACCTTGGTTGCCAG
>CABSQC010000131.1 GCA_902479835.1 uncultured Streptococcus sp.
CTTGAGTATATCATAAAAATGATATCGGTTACAAGATATTTGCTCAATATTTGTGATCTTTTCTTCAAACCTTCTGAAAGCTTCCTCTCACAGCTTTCATAAAATGTCAAATAATTTGTCCGAAAGGATTGTGAAAACGGTCTCTATTTGGTATACTGTAAGTAAGTGAAAATTGGAAAGGATAGATTTTTAGTGGACCTAAGTAGTCGATCCGAACGTCTGATGGGAACCACCATCACCGTTTCGATCTGTCACCCACAAGCGGATGAACTCCTTACGCATTGCTTTGAACTTCTTCGCTCCTACGAACATCGCTTCAGTGCCAATGATGCAAGTTCTGAACTCATGGAGGTCAATCACCAAGCTGGTATTGCTCCTGTCCAAGTACATCCAGATCTTTTTGAACTGATTGCATTAGGAACCTTGCATAGTAAAGCTCAGAACAGCCATTTAAACATCGCCATTGGTCCTCTTGTACAGACCTGGCGAATTGGATTTTCAGATGCTAGACGTCCCCAGCAAGGGGAAATTGATCAAGCTCTGACCAAGATCGATCCTCACCAAATCCAGCTCGACCCAGAAAACCATACAGTCTTTCTGATGTGTCCTGGAATGAAGATTGATTTGGGAGCCTTGGCTAAGGGCTATAGTGCAGACTGCATTGCGACCTTTTTAAAGAGCCAGGGAGTAACAGATGCCTTGATCGATCTTGGAGGAAATATCCTCACTGTCGGTCAACACCCCGCCAAACAACATCCGTGGCGGATCGGCCTTCAAAATACAGTCGAAAAAAGAGGTCAGCTCCTGCTGGTCCTCTCCGTCAAGGATAAATCTATTGTCACCTCTGGCATCTACGAGCGTCATTTAGAAGTGGACGGCCAGTCGTTTCACCACATTTTTGATAGCGCGACGGGCTATCCGGTTGAGACAGACTTAGCCAGTATCACCATCATATCTGATCGATCCGTAGACGGGGAGATATGGACTACCCGCCTGTTCGGGGAATCTCCTGCTTCTATCCTCAACACTGTTGAATCACTTCCTGGTATAGATACCTTATTGGTTTCTCAATCAGGCAAGATCGCCTATACAAGTGGGCTTCAATCTTATTTATAATTCTCCTATCAGAAAGGAATTTTCCATGATAAAACTTATTGCGATTGTGGGGACTAACTCCAAACGTTCTACAAACCGTCAATTGCTTCAATACATGCAAAAACATTTTACTGATAAGGCTGAGATCGAATTGGTCGAAATTAAAGATATCCCTGTCTTTAACAAACCAGCCGACAAACAAGTGCCTGAAGCTGTCTTGGATATTGTTGCAAAAATTGAGGAGGCTGATGGAGTCATTATTGGGACTCCAGAATACGACCACTCTATTCCAGCAGTTTTGATGAGTGCTCTAGCTTGGCTCTCATACGGAGTCTTCCCATTGTTGAACAAACCAGTCATGATTACTGGTGCATCATACGGTACCTTGGGATCTTCACGCGCCCAACTCCAACTCCGTCAAATCTTAAACGCTCCAGAAATTAAGGCGAATGTCTTGCCAGATGAATTCTTGCTATCTCATTCATTACAAGCCTTTGATCAAAATGGAGACTTAGTAGATTTGGATGTTATTCAAAAATTAGGTGCCATCTTCAATGATTTCCGTGTGTTTGTAAAAATTACAGACAAATTACGCAACGCCCAAGAATTGCTTCGCAAAGATGCTGAAGAATTTGACTGGGAAAACTTGTAAGATAGGAGACAGAAAAGAATGAAATTTGTAGGACTTGTAGGATCAAACTACGATCAATCATATAACCGTAAACTCTTGGAATTCATTCGCCGCCAATTTAAGATCAAATTTGAATTGGAAGTTCTTGAAATCGATGAAGTTCCAATGTTTAACCAAGATGAAAAATGGGACGAAAGTTTCCAATTACGTCTCTTATATAACAAAATCACTCGTGCAGATGGTGTGATCATTGCCACTCCAGAGCACAACCATACGATCTCTGCTGCTCTCAAGTCTGTTCTTGAATGGCTATCTTTCGAGGTGCATCCATTTGAAAACAAACCGGTTATGATCGTCGGTGCTTCTTACTATGATCAAGGGACTTCACGTGCGCAAGTTCACCTCCGTAAGATCCTCGATGCCCCAGGTGTCAATGCTTATACCCTTCCAGGAAATGAATTCCTTCTTGGAAAAGCAAAAGAAGCTTTTGACGAAAACGGCAATATCATCAACGAAGGAACCGTCAAATTCCTCGAAACCTGCTTGGATAATTTTATGAAATACGTTGAGGTTGTATCCAAATTGAAAAAACCAAAACCAATTGAACCAGAAGATTTAGATTGTAATCATCCAATTGCTACAACTGTTACTGAGGTCGATCCAGATGATCCAGATTGGGTTGAAAAAGTAGCTGAACTTACAGGTGCTGTTTCTGGAGATACTTATGTCAAACTTGACCACGGTATCCTAACCGTTGACCAAATTAATATGTTCTTGAAGGCCATGCCATTTGAGTTGACATATGCCGATGATAACAACCAATTCCTCTACTACAACAATGCTCATCAAGATCCAGATACCATGTTTGCTAAACGCGTGCCACCTCAATCTGGTAGCCGAATGTCAACCGTTCACGGATCCCTTCCACCAGCACGTATGAAAAACGTTGAATGGGTAATCGGCACTCTTCGCAACGGAAACCAAGAATATGTTCGAACCATTGTTCCAGGATCTCCTGAAGGCGTGATCAACACCCACAACTACCAAGCTATGTACTATGAAGATGGTTCATACGCTGGTATCAATGAGATTGTCTTCAACTTCAAACCATGGTTAGATTGGTACCTGCAAACAACCGGGCAACGCCTTGTAGGTGGTAGCGGACCATTTGCTCCTACTGGTGGTCATGGTGATGCAGATGCAACTTCTGGTGCTTCTGATGCTGGAGGTCACGGAGATGCAGATGCAACTTCTGGTGCAAGCAACTAACAAAAAATGAAGCTTTATGCTTCATTTTTTTATTTTAAGTCTTTGATAATCTTCTTAGCATCTTCGTTTGAGATAGCCCCTAATTGAACATGTCCAATTTTTCCTTGGCTATCGATAAAGACTTCCGTAGGAATCGAACGAACTTGATAATTCATAAAGGCAGATCCATCTGGATTATACAAAACAGGAACCGATTGATAGTCTTGTTGGGCAAACCATTTGACGAACTCTTCTTCTGTTTTTTCCCCTTGCATTCCCGGTGCCATAACCGTGAGAATCTCAAAATCTCTATCCTTTTCTTCAACCAATTTATTAAGTTCAGGCATGCTTTGACGACAAGGACCACACCAGGTAGCCCAGAATTTCAAATAAACCTTTTTTCCTTTATAATCTGAAAGCTTAACTGTGTTCCCCTTCATGTCTTTTAGTTCGAAGTCACTTGCTTCTTTTCCTACTAAGGGATGTTTACTAGCGGTTGTGTTGGTCATGGTTTGATTGCTCATATTGTTCATACCACTCTCACTTGATTGCTCCATCGAACAAGCAGACAGTAAAGCGATTGAGAGGATTGAAAAACATGTATATTTGATAAATTTCATAGGTATAATACCTCCATTTGATTTATGAAAAGATTGAAGACAAGCTATTTAATTGTCCCAAGAGTAATAGAATCCCCATAATAATGATGATGGCTCCACCGATTTTCTTCAGCAACAAGAGATGGGGTTTGAGACGATTGAAATAAGGCAATACAAGACCTGATGCCAGTGCTAAGAGCAAGAATGGGATGGCCATCCCTAATGTATAGATAAAGAGATAGAGAGCACCCACGAGGGCATCTTGTCCATTGGATGCTGCTAATGCTAGAACCGATCCTAATACAGGACCAATGCAAGGCGTCCAACCAAAACTAAAGCCAAGACCAAGAAGAAAGGCTGAAAACAACTCATTCTTCTGTTT
>CABSQC010000132.1 GCA_902479835.1 uncultured Streptococcus sp.
ATCTGGTACCGCTGGACCTCAAAGACAATGTCGTAGTCATCATGAATACCAACAAACGCCGGGAATTAGCGGATTCAAAATACAATGAACGTCGTTCAGAATGTGAAACCGCCGTCTCTGAACTCCAAGAAAAATTGGATATCCAAACCTTAGGGGAACTGGATCTCTGGGCTTTTGATACCTACAGCTACTTGATCAAGGATGAAAATCGCATCAAACGAGCTCGCCATGCTGTACTTGAAAACCAACGGACCCTCCAAGCTCGTAAGGCACTTGAAGCAGGGGATTTGGAAGGCTTTGGCCGTCTCATGAATGCTTCCCACGTATCCTTGGAGCATGACTACGAAGTGACAGGTCTAGAATTGGATACCTTGGTGCATACAGCCTGGGAACAAGAAGGTGTCTTGGGCGCTCGTATGACAGGAGCAGGCTTTGGTGGTTGCGCCATCGCCCTTGTAAACAAAGATAAGGTTGAAACCTTTAAAGAAGCTGTCGGCAACCGCTATGAAGAAGTCGTTGGCTATGCGCCAAGCTTTTATATTGCAGAAGTTGCGGCAGGGACACGGGTACTTGATTAAAAAGGAGATAGGATGACAGAACAGGTATTAGATGCATTTGTCACAACCGTCATTGCGGCGAGTGACTACGAAGAGATGGATCGGATTTATCTAAAAAACCGCGTTATGAGTCGCATTGGAGAAGAAGGGCTAGATGCCCCAGCTCATCAGGCTGACTTGATCGCACTCAAAGATCAGCTGGTGGAAATCGCTGTTGCGAATAGTAAGATCCAAGATAGCATGGCCGCAAAGGACAGCTTGGGTGCAGAGTTGATGGATTGGATCACACCCAGTCCTAGTCAGGTCAATCATCGTTTCTGGAAGACTTACGGTCAGTCCAAGGAAGATGCGATTGCTGATTTCTATGCCCTCTCTAAGCGCAATGATTACATCAAGATCAAGGCGATTGCGCAAAATATCGCATTTGGAGCAGAAACTCCCTATGGCTCCCTTGAAATCACCATCAATCTGTCAAAACCTGAAAAAGATCCTAAAGACATTGCAGCGGCGAAGCTGGCTAAAGCTAGTCATTATCCAGCCTGCCAATTGTGCTTTGAAAATGAAGGCTATCAAGGTCGCCTAGACCATCCTGCCCGTGCCAATCATCGGATCATCCGCTTTGACATGGACGGTCATGATTGGGGCTTTCAATATTCCCCTTATGCCTACTTCAATGAACACTGCATTTTCCTCGATAGCCAGCATGTTCCTATGGCCATTAGCCGCAAGACCTTTGAGCGACTCTTGACCATTGTAGAGACTTTCCCAGGCTATTTTGCAGGCTCCAATGCAGATCTACCCATTGTAGGGGGATCCATCCTGACTCATGACCATTACCAAGGCGGACGCCACACCTTCCCTATGGAGCTGGCAGAGCTTGACCAAACCTTTACCATTCCTGCCTTCGAAGAGGTTCAAGTGGGCATCGTTTGTTGGCCAATGTCAGTCTTGCGTCTGCAGTCAGATAACAAGGAAGAGCTGATTAACTTGGCAGATCATATTTTAGAAAGCTGGCGAGGTTACTCGGATCCAGCTGTGCAAGTCTTAGCCACATCTGACGGTCAACCCCATCATACCATTACCCCCATTGCACGAATCCGAGATGGGCATTATGAACTGGACTTGGTGCTCCGTGACAACCAAACCTCACCAGAGCATCCCGATGGCATTTATCACCCACATGCGGATGTGCAACACATCAAAAAAGAAAATATCGGCCTGATCGAAGTCATGGGCTTGGCCATTTTGCCACCTCGCCTCAAGGAAGAGCTCAAGCAGGTTCAAGACTATTTGCTTGGACGTGAGAGCACAGTGGCAACCTACCACCAGGATTGGGCAGATGATTTGAAAGCCACTCACCCATCCATCACAGACGAAGCAGAGGCAGAAGCCCTTGTCCGTGAATCAGTCGGCCAGATATTTGCGCGCGTGCTGGAAGATGCTGGAGTCTACAAGAGAACAGCAGAAGGACAAGCTGCCTTTAGACGCTTTGTTGCAACACTTTAAGTGTGGAGAAGCGACATAAATTTGGTACAATAAGAGAGAAGACAAGAAGCGAAAGGAAAACAAATGGCAATACTCGTACTCGGAGGAGCTGGCTATATCGGTTCCCACATGGTCGACCGTTTGGTCAATGAAGGACAGGAAAAAGTCGTCGTGGTCGATAGCCTGGTCACAGGCCACCGTGCAGCGGTGCATCCAGATGCCGTCTTTTACAAAGGAGACCTGGCGGATCAAGACTTTATGCGCACTGTTTTTAAGGAACATGCAGATATCGATGCGGTCATCCACTTTGCGGCCTACTCACTGGTCGCGGAGTCCATGGCCGATCCATTGAAATATTTTGACAACAATACAGCAGGCATGGTAAAACTCTTGGAAGTCATGCATGAATGTGGGGTCCACTACATCGTCTTTTCTTCAACTGCTGCCACCTACGGCATTCCAGAAGAAATTCCGATTCTTGAAACCACTCCACAAAAACCGATTAATCCTTATGGCGAAAGCAAGCTTATGATGGAAACCATTATGCGCTGGGCAGATCAAGCCTATGGCATCAAGTATGTGCCCCTTCGTTACTTTAATGTAGCGGGTGCTAAACCTGACGGATCGATTGGCGAAGACCATGGACCAGAGACCCATCTCTTGCCAATCGTCTTGCAAGTAGCCCAAGGCAAACGCGAGAAGATCTCTATTTTTGGAGATGACTACAAGACACCAGATGGGACCAATGTCCGGGACTATGTCCATCCATTTGACTTGGCGGATGCCCATCTGCTTGCGGTGGAGTATCTCAGAAAAGGGAATGAATCGACTGCCTTTAATCTGGGCTCATCGACCGGATTCTCTAATCTTCAAATCGTTGAAGCAGCCCGCAAGGTGACGGGACATCCGATTCCACTTGAGATTGCAGATCGTAGACCAGGAGATCCAGATACCCTGATCGCATCCTCTGAGAAGGCGCGTGCCATCCTCGGTTGGCAACCAAAATTTGACAATATCGAAACCATCATCCAAACAGCCTGGGCTTGGCATTCCAGCCACCCAGATGGCTACAATGATCGATAAGGAGGGGACTGCAAACATCATTTTTGAGGCTTTTCTAATAACATCTAAAACGACAGTTGATCTTGCTAAATGACTCATTTCAGAAATCAGTCATTTCCTTAACCATCATAAAATAGTGAGGGATTCAAAATGAATAAAACCACAAAATTGTTAGCCGTCTTCTTGACTGCGGGTCTTCTTTTAGCTGGTTGCGGACAAAAAGAGAGTACGAAATCTACTAGTCCATCGTCCACTAAAGCGACGAGTAAGGCAACAGGTAAATCATCCGCTAAAGAGAAGACAAAAGAGTCATCAACTGATGAAAGCAAAAAAGAAGATGCACTAGCAGGTGCACAAAAAACTGTTCTTGAAACGAGTGATGAAGCAGGTAAGTCAACTATCACCTTGTATTACAAGGGAGATACCTTGTTATTACAAGAAAAAGTTGATGATTACGACGTCTCAAAAGTGCCTGGTGAGAACCCTCTTGAAACCATGAAAGAAGCCGTCGCTAAGAGCCAAGAAAAATTCAAAGATCTGATGGGCCATGGATTTGAACTAACATCAGAATACAAAGACGGAATCTTTTATATCCGCAATACCATTGATTACACAAAAATCGATTTTAATAAATTAAAAGAAATCGTCCCAGGCTTTAATCCCCTAGATGACAAAACAGTCAGTTATTCAGTAACGAAAGACAGTCTTATCAAGGGCGGAATGGTAGAAAAATAAACAAAATAGAGAGTAGCTCAGTTTGCTGCTCTCTTTTTGTTTTAGTATGAATTCATGAGAATATTTTGGTAGAAT
>CABSQC010000133.1 GCA_902479835.1 uncultured Streptococcus sp.
TGCAAAAGGAGACAAGATGGCTAAAACAAGATTATTTGTGATTCGTCATGGGAGAACCATGTTTAATACCATTGGTCGTGCTCAAGGCTGGTCCGATACGCCCTTGACAGCAGAAGGAGAACGAGGGATTCAAGCTCTAGGAATCGGCTTGCGTGAGTCTGGCTTGGAGTTTACTAGAGCCTACTCCAGTGATTCAGGTCGTGCCATTCAGACCATGGGGATCATTCTCGATGAATTGGGCTTGAAAGACCAGATTCCTTATCGCTTTGACAAACGGATCCGCGAATGGTGTTTTGGAAGTTTTGATGGTGCCTATGGAGGGGAGCTCTTTCATGGTGTCGTGCCGCGCGTGCTGGATGTGGAGGATTATAAGACCTTGACCTTGGAAGACTTGGCCAATGGCATCTGCCAAGTGGACACAGCGAATTGGGCTGAACCTTGGGAAGTTTTGAAAGGCCGAATCTTAGAAGGTTTTGAAGCTATTGCCAAAGAAGTAGAAGAAAATGGAGGAGGTAATTCCTTGGTGGTCAGCCATAGTTGGACCATTCAGACCTTGGTCTGCCTAATTGAAGGAAAACCAAATCTCAATCTGCCTCTTTCAAATGGTAGTGTTACCCTTGTAGAATATGAAGATGGCGCATTGACGGTTAAGGTGTTTGGAGATAGCAGTTACCGTGAAGTCGGTGAAAGCTTGCAAGAATCCTAGTCCGTCGTAAAAGGCTGACCTTTTGGTCATAGCCTTTTCTTTCTCTCAAAACTTGTAAGAGCTTTCCTACTTTCTTTTTGCAAAAAATGATATAATGAAAGAGATACATACGGAGGTAATACAATGACAAAAACCAGATTATATATTGCTCGTCATGGAAAAACCATGTTTAATACCATTGGGCGAGCACAGGGCTGGTCAGACACTCCGCTGACAGAAGCAGGGGAGCGTGGGATTCGAGAATTAGGACTTGGTCTCAAGGAAGCTGGGCTTTCTTTTGAAGAGGCTGTTTCGAGTGATTCTGGACGCACCATTCAAACCATGGGAATTATTCTTCAAGAACTCGGTCTGACAGGAAAAATCCCTTATCGTTATGACAAACGGATCCGCGAGTGGTGTTTTGGTAGTTTTGACGGTGCTTATGATGGCGATCTCTTCATGGGAGTTTTACCCCGTGTCTTTAAGGTCGATGATTTCCATCAGTTGAGCCTGATGGAGCTAGCAGAAGGGATCGTCGAAGTGGATACCACTGGATGGGCTGAATCCTGGGGTACCTTGAGTGGCCGGATCCTAGAAGGATTTGAAGCTATCGCAAAAGAAGTAGAAGCAGCTGGCGGTGGCAATGCTATTGTGGTTAGCCATGGCATGACGATTACGACCTTGATTTATCTCATCGATCCAAAAGCGGTCGAAGAATTGGTCTTGGACAACGGAAGCGTGACGGTTTTGGCCTATGAGGATGGTGCTTTCAGTATTGAAAAGATTGGGGATATGTCTTATCGTAAGGTTGGAGCAAAACTTCTAGAGGGTAGCCATGACGAATAAGTATAGACGCGCAAGAAAAAAACGTAAGAAATGGTGGCCCTACCTATTGAGTTTCTTTCTTCTTGTGGTCCTTGGATCAGGAATTGGTGCTTATTTAGCAAAACCGAGCTTGTTTTCAGGGCTTCAGTTTTGGAAGGCTAAAAAAACAGCTGTAACGACTCCCTCTTCTTCTAAGAAAAAGGAAGAAAAATCAGATTTACCAGCCGTTTCGACCAAAGACTGGCAGTTGATCTTGGTTAATCGTGACAATGTGAAGCCTGAGCTGAACCCACAATTAACAGATGTGGATGCTATCAAAGTGGATAGTCGGATTGTAGAACCGACTCGTCAATTTTTAGAAGCGGCTCGAAAAATTGCCCCAGAAGAAACCTTGATATCGGGTTATCGAAGCGTGGCGGAACAAACAGAGCTCTATAATGAGCGTGTTGCGCAATTAGAGGCCAGTGGTCTTTCACACGAAGAAGCTGAAAAGCAGGTGCAGACCCAGGTGCAGGTCCCTGGTGCTAGTGAACACCAGACGGGGCTTGCGATTGATATGAGTGTCGAAGCTGGCCAAAGTGATGAGTTGGGCTTGCAGCTGGCTGCCATCGCACCACAATATGGCTTTGTGCTTCGCTACCCAGATGGGAAGAGCAACATCACGGGTGTGAATTTTGAGAATTGGCATTTCCGTTATGTTGGCGTAGAAAATGCTCAGTATATGGCCAAGCATCAGCTAGTATTGGAAGAATATATTCTGCTCTTGAAAAAAGCTGGCAAATAAGAGGAGATTTACTTCTCTAGGTCTTAAGAATGATTTTTAGCACTCTTGAAAAAAGAGTGCTAATTTTTTGGTTTTTTCTCTTGACTTTCTTTTGGATGGGTGTATAATAGAATCATGGTTTAGCACTTGAGTGTTTAGAGTGCTAAAAAATGAAAGAGAGGTGAGGTCATGGTTACAGAACGTCAAAATGAGATTCTCAATCTTGTTGTCGATATCTTTACCAAGACCCACGAACCAGTCGGTTCAAAAGCGCTACAAGATGTGATTCAATCCAGTAGTGCGACCATTCGAAACGACATGGCTGCCCTCGAAAAACAAGGCTTACTAGAAAAGGCCCACACTTCGAGTGGACGGATGCCTAGCCGAGCTGGTTTCCAATATTTTGTTCAGAACTCGCTTGATCTAGAGTTGATTGATGAACAAGATGTCTACCAGGTGGTGAAAGCCTTTGATTTCGAAGCCTTTAAATTAGACGATATCTTGGATGCTACGGCCAAGTTACTAGCCCAGATGACGGGCTACACCGCAGTGATTCAGGATGTTGAACCGACACGTCAGCGCTTGACTGGTTTTGAGATTGTTCCATTGTCCAACCACGATGCCTTAGCGGTGTTGACCTTGGATGAATCAAAGCCTGTCACCGTCCAGTTTGCCATTCCAAAGAATTTCTTAACCAGTGATTTGGAAATTTTCCATCAGCTGGTTCAAGAACGCTTCATTGGAAATACAGTCTTGGATATCCACTACCGCTTGCGGACAGAGATTCCACAGATTGTACAGCGCTATTTCAAGACGACAGACAATGTGCTGGATCTCTTTGATTACGTCTTCTCGCAACTGTTTCAAGAACTGGTCTTTGTAGAAGGAAAGGTTTCATCCTTAACCTACGCCGATCTTCAGACCTATCAGTTCTTAGATAACCCCCAACACGTAGCTCTCGAGTTGCGAGGGGGAATGCCAGAGGACCAAATGACCCAGATTCTGGTTGCTGAATCCCAAGAGAAGGCTTTGAAAAATGTGACCGTGATTAGTCATAAATTCCTGGTTCCTTATCGTGGGATGGCCCTCATGCATGTGATCGGTCCCGTAGAGATGGACTACAGGCGTGTGATAAGCCTGGTCAATGTTATCGGCCGAGTACTGGTCATGAAGTTGACGGATTACTACCGTTACCTCAATAGCAACCATTATGAAGTAAATTAAGACCAAATGAAAGGGGTGTATGCCTTGACAGAAGATATCAAAAAAGAAGACGTGAAAGAAGAGGAAGTTGCCCAAACAACTGAAGAAGTTGTAGAGGAAAGCAACCAACCTTCTGAGTTAGAAGAAGCACAAGCGCGTGCCGAAGAATTTGAAAACAAATACCTTCGTGCTCATGCAGAAATGCAAAATATTCAGCGCCGTGCTAATGAAGAACGTCAACAATTACAAAAATACCGTAGCCAAGATTTGGCAAAAGCGATCTTACCATCACTGGACAACCTCGAACGTGCCCTTGCCGTAGAAGGATTGACAGATGATGTGAAGAAGGGCTTAGAAATGGTCCAAGAAAGTTTGGTACATGCTCTGAAAG
>CABSQC010000134.1 GCA_902479835.1 uncultured Streptococcus sp.
GTCCCCTTTCTATTTCTATCTTACTCCTCCTGCAAGATCTGATTAATAAAGTCTGTAATTGATTCAGCTACCTTTTGCATTTCGAGAGAACCTAGCGCACCTAGATCATTTTCATAAATGCTATCGTCCCCATTCTTTTTGAGGAAATAGGCTAGATCCCCATCTTGACCGATCATAAAGAAATCTGGTTCATCCTCATCAATCTGGTAGGTTTGATTGCGTTCGGTAAGATCTTCTTTAGCATAGAGACAAATACCCGTCTCACCAATGTCATAACCTGGCTGATCCCCTAAGTCATCAAGAAATACCTGATATCCTTTCGGTAAGGAAAAACCAAAATCATATTCGTGCATGCTTTAACCTCCTGCTTTTTCATTTTTCTATTTCAAACTCCAGCCACCATCAATGGTCAGGATTTGCCCTTGCATGGCAGAGGCCTTCCCACTGGCCAAAAAGAGACTGACTTCTGCCACTTCTTCTGGCTCTATCCAGCGTTTAATGGGGGTCTCGCTAGCCACCCAGTCTGCTAGGCCTCCTGGTTCAAAGTCCGCAGCGGTCATAGCCGTTTTGACAGCACCTGGTGCGATACCAAAAATCTGAATCCCAGCTTCTGCATAATCCAGGGCCAGCTGTTTGGTAAAGCCTGCTAGAGCATGCTTGGAGGAAGTATAAGCGTGACCGCCACCTCCTGCTAGGCTAGAAGCAATGGAGCACATATTAATGATGATCCCTTGCTTCTTCTCCAACATTTGAGTCAGATAATGTCGTGTCAGCTCTACCGGAGTCACATAGTTGATCTCAAAAATCTCCTGAATCTCCTGAGCGCTTTGCTCAAGGAGCGGTTTATAATCGTCCAATACTCCCGCTGTATTGCACAAGACATCTACCTCAGGACACCAGTCGAAGATTGGTGTCAAATCCAAGGTTAAGTCTCGCTGTAAGAAGTGAAAATTGCCTGGCAACTGAGGATTCGCTCCCTGATCCACTCCAAAAACCTGATAGCCTTTTTCTAAAAACAAACGAGCTTGCGACAGACCAATCCCGGAGCTCACGCCTGTAATCAAGACCCGTTTAGTCATGTACTTCCACCCAATCTGTCGCTAGAACATCACAGGGAGTTGGACTCCACATGGAAAAGCCTTCGCCTTCACCAGACACGTTAATGAGGAAATAAGGTGTCACTTCCAGAGCCACCCCATTTTGCTCAATGGTATCAAAGAGTTGGACGTAGTTTTCTGCTCCACCCCATCCTGTTCGCACATATTTTTTCTTAGCCTTTAAGCCTGGTAAAATCTCTTCAAATGTCATGGTTTTCTCCTTTGTTATCTAGTTAACTTTCTCCCTTTATTATACCAAAAAAAGAGCTTTCCCTATACAAAAAGCCAAAGTTCTTCTACTCTAGCTTTCATCTTTTATTGATTTTCTTCTGAATGGCGATACCCATAGCCGAAATAAATTCCGACCCCGATCAGGAGAGCAACTCCGAAGGCCAGCCAGGTCGATAGAGAATACTGGGTCATAAAGGACACACAGACCACAATCGATAGGATTGGCAAGACCGGAACCAAAGGCGTTTTAAATTCACCAGGTCCAGGAGCACCGTGTTCCTTGCGCAATTTCAAGAGGGCTAAGGCCAACATAACCAGGTAAGCCAAGGTACAGATATTTAAAAAGGAAGCGATACTAGCTAGCGGAAAAACTCCACCAGCAATGGCAGCCATTACTCCAGCGACCAGGGTCGCATTTTTTGGAATTCTGGTTTTAGGATCGAGCTGTTTCATCGCTTTTGGCAAAAGGCCATCTCGCGCCAAACTGTAAATCATCCGTGAGAGGGCAAAGGTCATGGAAATGCAGACGGTGATTAGGGTCAAAATAGCGACTAGCGATACATAATTCCCTGCCCAGCCGGCTCCGACCTGACGAAGGGCAAAGGCAACCGCGTCTTCTACATTTAAGTTTTTAAAAGGAACCATGCCGGTCAAAACCAAGGTAACCAAGATATAAAGAACCGTTGTGATCAAAAGACTAAGGACAATGCCGCGAGGAACGTTCTTTTGTGGTTCCTTGATTTCATCGACCGCCATTGAAATGGACTCAAAACCAAGAAAGGCAAAGAACATGAGCGAAGCGCCAGCCATAATCCCTGTTTGACCACCATAAATTTCGCCAAAGCCATAAGGGGCAAAGTTTCCCCAGTTGCCAGGATTTAGGTGAAAAATCCCGACAAGAATAAACAAGGCAAGAGCGGAGAACTTGAGTAAGACCAGCAAGGAATTGAAGCGTAAGACGGCTTTTGCATTCATAAGGACCAAGGCTGTGACGAGGACCATGACCAATATAGGTAAGAGATCCACATAAGTTCCCGCAGCTGGATCAAAAGTCCCATTTAAAGCCGTCGGCAGACGCCAGCCAAGATTGGCCAACAACCCCTTGAAATAAGCAGCCCAACCTGAGGCTACCCCTGATACGGCGGTCATGAATTCCATCACAGTCAACCAACCTGCAATCCATGCGGGAAACTCTCCAAAGATGGCATAGAGGTAACTATAGGCTCCACCAGTTGAAGGGATGCGAGAGGCAAACTCAGCAAAAAAGAGGGCAGATAAGCCAACGCAAAAAGCCGCAATCACAATCGAAATGATCAAGGCTGGACCAGCTAAATTCGCTGCTGCAGTTCCCGTAATCGTGAAGATTCCTGTCCCCACCATGGCACCGATTCCTAAAATAATCAAATCCCACAATCGTAAATGGCGATTTAGACCCGGGTGTACTTGCCCAAGTCCCTTTTTTCGAAACAAATTCATGTATATTCTCCCATCTAATGAGTTTATTCTATCATACTTGGATCAGAAAAGAGAGTGAGACAGAAATCGGTCATTCGTTAGAATTCGATTTCGTCGTCCCACCTCCGCACAGTTGAGTAGGGCATCTTTGGAACTTGAAAAGCGAACAACTACTTAGGAAACTTGCTTAGCAAGTCCTATCTACCACCTCAAAGCAGTGCTTTGAGCACTCAACCACTGCGTCTTGCTCGACAATCCAAAAATAATTGAGAGGCTAGGACTTTTGTCCCAGCCCCCCCTTTTCTTACTATTTATCACTTTCCGTCCTATTCTTTTTCAAAGCACGAATCGTAAACCAATAATAAATAACCAACCCAAAGACGATGATCACTGTGGGCAGAAGAACCGTCATACCAAGATTCTGAACTCCTTGTGCCAAGGTCCAGCGATGTAAGAATCCAACCACTAAAAAGGCGACGATAGGAAAGATGAAAGCTCGTCCAAACTCTTCTTTCCATTGCCAAAGAATGAGAGCCCCGCTAGCCCCTGTCATGAGAAGAGTATCCCAAGGACTAGGGACTACAAACCAAGCAAGAGCTGGCAAGAAGCGGACTCCCACTATTTCACCGACAAAATAGAATCCTAGAACTAGAACAAATGCTACATAAATTGCTTTTTTCGTTTTTTCCTCCGCAAAAATGAGACGACGAAGGAGATAGAAGATGATCCCAACAGCTAGGAGTCCCAAAATGATGTCTGTCAAATAGACTAGTGGCTTGAGCACAAGGACCGCTTGAGAAGCAAAATCACTTAAGAGGCGATAAAATATCACAATACCTGAAAAGATAGCCCCATATTTCAAAACAGACCGCGTCGATTCTTTGGGCATATTTTCGATGATTTGGTCTGCCATTCCCTTTGGATCGAGACCAAAATAATCCTTTGCCGTCAAGCCATCCGCTC
>CABSQC010000135.1 GCA_902479835.1 uncultured Streptococcus sp.
GCTTTTTTTAGTGACTTTTGTCATGTGAGCGAGTGACAAAATTATCTAGTGGCTGTTATTTTCTTTCGCTATAATATAGTCAGAAAGTAAGAGGTAAGGAAAAATGAAACAATGGTTCTATAAAGTGTTTACGTTAACAGTGGTGGGGATGGTCGTCTATTTGATCTTTTCAAAGGATGATAGTCTCTATTACCATTTTCCTTGGGAATTATTTGCTGGGATTGGCATCATGAGCTGGGCGGTTCAAGAAGGATTGAAAATGATCAAGGCGGTTAAAAAGGAGATGGAGCAATGAAAACAACGGGAGTAACCCTGGTTGTTTTTGCCATCATTCCGGCCGTTTAAGCCTGGTTGAAAGGAGAGTATC
The DNA here is from genome assembly GCA_902479835.1 of uncultured Streptococcus sp. Taxonomy (GTDB): domain Bacteria; phylum Bacillota; class Bacilli; order Lactobacillales; family Streptococcaceae; genus Streptococcus. The sequence continues at coordinate 368 of CABSQC010000135.1, forward strand.
ATGAGCGTCATTAGAGTAGAGAACTTGAAAAAAAGTATCAAAGGAAAAGTCATTTTAGAAGATCTTTCTTTTGCAGTTGAACGGGGGGATTGTCTGTCCTTGATCGGGCCAAACGGAGCTGGGAAAACAACCTTGATGAACTGTCTTCTGGGAGATAGGAAGGTGACTTCTGGAATCGTTGAAGTAGAGGGGAAGGCTCCTGGTCATCCTCGATTAAAGGCTAGTGTCTCTTATCTCCCTCAAGAGAATGCTATCGTTCAAAAGTTAACCGTGCAGGAACTGATCAACTTCTTTCGCTCTATTTATCCCCAACCCTTAACAGGGGAAGAAATCGATGATTTATTACGTTTTAGCTCAGAACAAAAGAAGCAATTGGCTAGTAAGTTGTCTGGTGGTCAAAAGCGTCTCTTATCTTTTGTTCTAACCTTGATTGGTCGTCCTAGCTTACTTTTCTTAGATGAGCCGACTGCGGGAATGGATACTTCCACTCGCCAACGCTTCTGGGAGATTGTTGGGCATTTAAAGGAAGAAGGTGTGACCATTGTCTATTCTTCGCATTACATCGAGGAAGTAGAGCACACGGCTGATCGAATTTTGGTCTTGCACCAGGGCCATTTGCTTCGGGATACGACACCTCTCGCTATGAGAAGCGAAGAGGTAGAAAAACATTTCACCTTGCCTTTGCGCTACCAAGCTCTAGTAGCAGAGATGGAAGGTATTGGTGAAGTAATCATTAAACCCGATGCCCTTCAGGTTGTGACAGGCGATGCCAATCGTTTGTGGAGGCGATTGCAGGAAGAAGGATGTTCGATCCAAGAGATCGAGGTAACCAATAGAAGTTTATTGGATTCTATTTTTGAAAATACAAAGGAAGTAGGTAGAGAAGATGAAACGCATGAAAGCTCTCGGCGTGGTTGAGTGGCATTTGACTAGACGCCAAGCCATTTATTACTTGTTATCAATTGGGATGCCCACGGCCTTTTATCTCTTCTTTTCAGGGATGTACCAGGACACACCAGGGGCACCCGCTCACTTTATGAGGGATTATCTCCTTTCTATGACGGCATTTTCTATGATGTCTACGGCTATCTTTTCTTTTCCAACCGTTCTTGAAACCGATCGACTCAATAATTGGCAAAAAGTCTTGCGCCATACCCCCGTATCTATGGTAGAATATTATCTAATAAAGGTTGTGGGTCTCTTTGTCGATTTTCTCCTATCGATTGTAGTTGTCTTTACCGTGGGCCATGTGGTGCGGCATGTGAATATGTCCCTACAGGATTGGGTCTTAGCAGCCTTTATTCTCATCCTAGGAAGTCTAGCTTTTGTGGCTCTCGGTCTGGTTTTGACCCTGCTTCCTTCCAGTCAATTGATGTCTGTTGTGGGCAATCTCCTTTACATGGGGCTGGCTGTCATGGGTGGTCTTTGGATGCCCATTAGCCTCTTTCCAGAATGGATGCAAGCTATCGGCAAATGCTTACCAACCTATCAATTGATGGAACTGATCAAGACCTTTTTAAACAAGGGGCAGGTCAATGTCTTTGCGAGTGTCTATTTAACTTTGTTTACCCTGGTCTTGTTTGCCCTTGTTATCGTCTATCGTCGTCATTCTGAGGTTCGTTCATGATTGAAAAACTCAAACATATTCACCATATGTTTTACGTAGGCCTAATCTTTATGGTCTTTCCCTTTGCTTCTATTTTCTTAGGGCAGATTCCCTGGTGGCATTTCTTTTTAGCCATCTTCTTTATGATGAGCTATCTAGGAATCCTCATTGTTGAAAATAGGACACTGACCTGGATTTTTTGGATTTATCTATTGGCTTACATAGGTGGAAATACCTTATATGTTGGGACAGGCTTTTGTTGGTTTTACTATTATCTAAGCAATATTTTAGTTTATCGTTTTAGAGTCCACAATTTTCGCTCTCCCTTTCTTTGGACGGCCTTTTTATCACAACTGATCCTTTTGGGAGCCTTGTTATTTAATAGGGAGATGAGAGAAAATGATTGGCTTTTTGTCCTGATCGTCTCTTTGTTTATCGCGATCATGACCTTTAGTATGGTCCGGATGGAGATGATGGAAGAGTTGAAAGCTGACCATGCCAAGCAAAATGCCCAGATCAATCTCTTACTGGCAGAAAACGAGCGCCATCGGATTGGCCGTGATCTGCATGACAGTCTAGGACACACCTTTGCCATGCTCAGTGTCAAGGCGGACCTAGCTGATCAATTCTTGGCATTGGGTCAGGTTGAGAAGGCCCAGGAACAGGTGCAAGAGATTCAAGCCATCAGTCAAGAGTCCATGCACCAAGTCCGAGAGATTGTCGAGAACCTGAAGCAGCGCACCCTGGCAAGAGAGCTAGAAACCGTCAAGCAAATGCTGGAAGTAGCTCAAATCAAAGTGGAGATTCAAAACGAGCTTGATACTGCTAGCATCTCGCCGATTCTAGAATCTGCTCTGGCCATGGTATCTCTGGAATTAGCCACCAATATGATCAAACATGCCAAAGCAACGCAAGCCCTTCTCACTTATCGCTCCACCGAAACAGGGGTAGAAATGGTCGCAGAAGACGATGGCATCGGCTTTGATAAGGTCTCCGATAAGGACCTGCACTCGATTCGCGAACGGATTGCCTTGTTGGGAGGAGAGCTGGAGATCAGTCATCAACACAAGCCGACCCGGATAGAAATACGGATCCCCTATCAAGAAAGGAAATAAGATGCGCTTATTAGTTGCAGAAGACCAAAGTATGTTGCGTGATGCCCTCTGCCAGCTCTTACTTTTGCAAGAGGATGTAGAAGATGTCTTGCAGGCTGGCGATGGGCAAGAAGCCATTCACTTACTAGAAACCCATCCAGTTGATATTGCTATCTTAGATATTGAAATGCCCATCAAAACAGGACTAGAAGTGTTGGAATGGGCCAAACGTCAACGACCTCAACTCAAGGTTGTCATCGTTACCACCTTTAAACGACCAGGCTATTTTGAACGGGCCCTCAAGGCCGGAGTAGATGCCTATGTCTTAAAAGAACGTCGCATTACAGATTTGATGGCGACTCTTCATGCAGTTTTAGCAGGGCAAAAAGAATATTCACCAGAATTAATGGAAGGCATCTTGACCCATCCCAATCCTCTAAGCCCTCAGGAGCAAGCAGTCCTAAAAGAAGTCGCTAAAGGGGCTTCTAACCAAGAAATTGCCGATCGCTTATTTCTTTCAAACGGAACCATCCGTAATTACATGTCGGCTATTTTGACCAAGTTGGATGCGGAAAATCGGACGGAGGCAGCAAGGATTGCCCAAGAAAAGGGTTGGTTATAAGGAAGAAAAGAGAGTGGGAC
>CABSQC010000136.1 GCA_902479835.1 uncultured Streptococcus sp.
TCTTTGAATGGTATAAGGTCGTTAGTGGCTTGTATGAAGAACACAATGAAGTAGAAGAGGAAACACAGAATGAGTCATAGTCAACAAATGGTAGAGGCTCTTGATCAGCAAGAGCTAGAAGAAGCAGAAGTTCAATTTCAAAAGGCCTTGTTAGAAGATAGTGAAGCGCAACTATTGGATTTGGGTCAATATCTTGAAAGTATCGGTTTTTACCGTCAGGCAAAAGAGGTTTACGAACAGATTGCAGAAACCTATCCAGAAGTATATCTGAGTTTGGCAACAATCCTTGCAGAGGAAGGGCAAACAGAAGAGGCCTTTGCATATTTAGAAGAAATTGGCCCTGAGTCTAACTGGTATGTAGCCAGTCTCTTGGTCAAGGCAGATCTCTATCAGCTGGAAGGTCTCGCAGATGTGGCGCGTGAAAAATTAGTTGAAGCAGCCAGTCTGTCGGATGATCCCATCATTCAATTAGGGCTTGCAGAAATCGATCTGGAATTGGAACGCTACCAAGAGGCTATCCAAGAGTATGCCCAGTTGGACAATCGGGAGATTTTGGAAGCGACAGGGATTTCTACCTATCAACGGATTGGTTTTGCCTATGCCAATCTTGGTAAGTTTGAAGCAGCTGTGCCCTTCTTAGAGAAAGCTCTGGAGATTGAGTTTGATGACCAGATTGCTTATGAATTAGCGACCTTATTGTCAGACCAAGAAGAATACCAAAAAGCCCTGATCTACTACAAACAAATTGACACCTTGTCGCCTGATTTTGAAGGGTATGAGTACGGGTATGCCTTGGCCTTACAGGCAGAAAATGACCGTGAAAAAGCGCTTGAAATCGCCAAACAAGGGATTGAGAAGAATCCATTTGACGCACAGTTGAAGCTTCTTGCTTCTCAGCTTTCTTATGAGCTCCACCAGCCTGAACAGGCAGAAACATATCTGTTGGAAGCTAAAGAAGTGGCAGATGATCTCGAAGAGATTGCTCTTCGCCTCACTACCCTTTATTTAGAACAGGAGCGTTTTGACGAAGTCTTAGATTGGCAAAATGAAGAAGTCGAAACGGTTGTCACACGTTGGAACATTGCCCGTACTTTGTCTGCCTTAGAGAAAACAGAAGAAGCCGTATCAGCCTACCAAGGGCTCTATGAGGACTTGAAGGACAATCCAGAATTCCTCGAAGCCTATGTGTATCTGTTGCGTGAAGCTGGCGATGTGACAAGGGCGCGTGAAGTGGCCAATCAGTATTTGGCGATCGTACCAGACGATGTGCAGATGCAAACTATCTATGATAGCCTCTAATAAAACCATATCGTGAAGTTTCGGAACAGTTTGTGGTATACTGGTAGAAGATAGAATGAGGAGAGAAAAACATGGAACCAGTGAAACTTTTTCAATACAATACCTTGGGTGCCCTAATGGCGGGTCTGTACGGGGGTTCATTTACGATTGGAGAACTCTTGGAACATGGGGATCTAGGAGTTGGAACGCTTGATTCAATTGATGGAGAGTTGATCGTATTAGATGGAAAGGCTTATCAGGCTAAGGGATCAGGCGACCATCCTGAAATTGTCGAAGTTTCTCCTGATGCCAAGGTTCCTTATGCAGCAGTTGTTCCTCACCAAGCAGAAGTGATTTTCCGTCAACGCTTTGAAATGACGGATGAGGAATTGGAAGCTCGTATTGAGTCTTATTACGATGGCGAAAATCTTTTTCGCTCCATTAAGATTCGTGGTGACTTTGTCAAGATGCATGTCCGTATGATTCCAAAATCAACACCAGAGATGAAGTTTGCAGAGGTTGCAACCCATCAGCCAGAGTATACACGGGAAAATGTCACAGGGACCATCGTCGGCTTTTGGACACCAGAAATTTTCCATGGCGTGAGTGTGGCAGGATACCATTTGCACTTTATTTCAGATGACCACACCTTTGGTGGCCATGTGATGGATTTTGTCATCTCAGAAGGGATTGTAGAGGTGGGGGCTATCGATCAGCTGGATCAACGTTTCCCAGTCCAAGACCGTCAGTACCTCTTTGCCAAATTCAATGTCGATGAGGTCAAAGAAGACATCAATAAAGCAGAATAAAAGGTTGAGCGTCGCTCAACCTTTCGTATTGAAGATAATGTTATTTAAGAAACTTTCCTTAGGTGAGAACGGACGTCAGCGAACTTCAAAGAAGTTCCATGACTTAGTTTTGGACCTAAGGTTCCAAAACTCCCGAGTGCTAGAAACAAGATTGTTTCTAGCACTTTTCTCACAGCGGAAAGTTTCAATATATGTTGAATGAGCCTAAAAGTATACCTCATTTTGTTTTTTCAACATACTTAGAATGTGACTTTCAGTCCGTCTCGCTCCGTTAGGTGCGAGACAAAAAAACCACCCGTTTGACGGGTAGTCATGATTTTTGAAATCAGTCTGTTAGTTTCATGGCTTTGATTTTTTCTTCTTCTGGGGTGACCCGCAGAGTCTTCTGGCCGGTGTAGGTGACAAAGCCGGGCTTTCCACCGGTTGGTTTATTGAGTTTCTTGGCTTCGATCATATCTACTTGGACCAGGTTTGAGAGACGGGCCTTGGAATAGTAGGCGGCCAACTCTGCGGCCTCGGTCTTCACTTCATCCGTTGGATCGAGATTTCCTGTAATGACGACATGGCTGCCTGGGATATCTTTGGCATGGAACCAGAGCTCATCTTTCTTAGCGATCTTAAAGGTCAGTTCATCGTTTTGCAAATTATTGCGACCCACTAAAATGATGGTTTTGCCATCACTAGCCAGGTATTTTTCTGGTTTTTTCCGTTTATGGATTTTTTCTCGGTTGCGCCGTTTGATAAAGCCGGTCTGGATTAACTCTTCTCGAATTTCTGCCACCTCAGCTAGGCTCGCTTGAGAAAGGGCTGTTTCAACCGTTTCAAGATAGGAAATGGTTTCCTTGGTTTCTTGGATGAGGATGGTCAAATGTTTGACGGCTTCTTTTAACTTCTGGTAGCGTTTAAAGTAGCGTTGGGCATTTTGATTGGGGGTCAGGGCCTTGTTGAGTTGGATGGTAATGGGCTCGTTGGTATAGTAATTGTCCAGGACAACCTGGTCTTGGTCGTTTGGTACCTGATGGAGGAAGGTTGTCAGCAATTCTCCTTTTTGGCGGAATTCTTCCGCATTGTCGGTCGCCGCTAACTCGGCTTCTTGTTTGGCTAATTTTTTCCGGTTCTTTTCAAGATCGTTTTCGACCTTCCGGATCAATTCACTGGCCTGTTGTTGCACCCGATCGCGCTCAGCCTTGTCTCGGTAATAATCATCCAGTAGATCTGAAAGTGTCTCAAAGGTTTGACTAGTGGCATCTTCAAAGGGAATAGCTGAGAAGGATTTGGTTGTTAAGCGAGGCTCAGTTGGAGCTTGGAAAAAGGCACGGAAGGTCTTTAATTTTTCATCCGTCTCAAGTCTCTTGGCCAATTCTTGAGCCGTATCTCGGCCAAGCCCTTGGAAACATTTTTGAAGGTTCTTAGGACTTAGTTCTTCCTTGTGAAGAAGGGCAAATAGGGCTTCATCTCCAATAGTAAAAGGATTGACGGCATCTGTCTTTGGAGGTGCAATATAGGTTGATCCGGGGAGAATGGTCCGGTAACTATTTTGGGAGAAGCCGACGTGTTTGATGGCTTCGATGATTTTATTGCTAGTCCGGTCTAGGAGAATAATATTACTG
>CABSQC010000137.1 GCA_902479835.1 uncultured Streptococcus sp.
TGTTGCTAGACAAGACAGAGATATGGGGAGAGACTATCCTTTTCCCATAAGTGAGGTGGCACCGCGATGACACGTCCTCACATAGCTTTTGCTATGTGTGGGCGTGTTTTTTGTTTTAGATGAGAAGGGAGAAAAGATATGAAGAAACGATGGCGTCGCATTCTTTAGAGGATGAAAATTAGAAGAAAATGAAAAAATAGAAGAGGTAGTAAAATGAAAAATAAACGATTAATGGGAATTATTGGTTTGATTGCAGCAGCAGTCATTGGGACAGCGATCTATTCAGCTACAGCAGGCAAAGACAACAAGGCAGCAAGTAGCAATGAAAAGGCTAAAGTTGGGGTCTTGCAGTTGGTCAGCCACCCTTCGCTTGATTTGATCTACAAGGGAATTCAAGATGGTTTGGCTGAAGAAGGTTATGACAAAGATAAAGTGGACATTGATTTCCTCAATGCAGAAGGGGACCAAAACAAGGTTGCAACCATGAGTAAACAATTGGTAGACAAGGATAACCAAGTCTTAATTGGGATTGCAACTCCATCTGCTCAAGGTTTAGCCAGTGCAACTAAAGACAAACCAATCGTCATGGGAGCTATCACCGATCCGGTCGGCGCAAACTTGGTTAAAGATTTGAAAAAACCAGGTGGCAATATCACAGGGGTATCTGACCACAATCCAACTGAGCAACAATTGAAATTGATCAAAGAATTGACTCCGAACGTGAAAACAATCGGTGCCCTTTACTCAACCAGTGAAGACAATTCTAAATCTCAAGTAGAAGAATTTACAAAATTGGCTGAAAAAGCAGGTTTCAAGGTGATTCCTTACTCTGTACCTTCAACAAACGAAGTTGCTTCAACAGTTTCTGTCATGACTGGTAAAGTCGATGCCATCTGGGTTCCAATCGATAATACCATCGCATCAGCCTTCTCAACTGTTGTTGAAGCCAACAAAACAGCTAAAAAACCAATCTTCCCAAGTGCGACAGCCATGGTAGAAGCTGGTGGCCTTGGTTCAGTCGTTGTCGACCAACATGATCTTGGGGTAGCAACTGGTAAAATGGCTGCGAAGATCTTGAAAGGTCAAAAACCTGCAGACACACCTGTTGAAATCTTTAGCCAAGGAAAATCTGTCATCAATAAAAAAGTCGCAGATGAATTGGGCATTACTATTCCAGAATCTGTCTTGAAAGATGCTGGACAAGTCATTAAATAAAAAGAAAACGAATCACAAGAATGGCGGGGGAATTTGGCTTTGGCAGGTCTTTAAATCGTGACCTTTGAAAATGTCTACCAGTGCCCAGAACCAACTTTTATACTCTTGGTAGAGGAGAAAGAAATGGAAGTCAAGATAACAGATCTTCATCCGACCCAACTTTATTTATCAGAAAAGAAGTTACAAGCTATCCAGATGCTGGATCAGTCGGCAGAAATCATCAATGTGGATCCAATTAGTGTTCTTGCATTTGGAAATCGCTTCTTGATTACAGACGGGCATCACAGGGCTTATCAGGCTTTGTTGGCGGGTCAAGATACGATTTCTGCTGAGTTTGATAGAGATGGTGGCGATGACTTGTATGCTCTCTATGCGCAAGCTTGCGAGGAAAGAAAGATAGACTCTGTCTTGGATTTAAAAAATCGTATCTTACCTCAAGATGAGTATGAAGCAAAATGGTATAACTGGTGTGATGGTTTTAACCAAGCAGCAACTCTTCTAATGAAAAGGAAAGCAGATGAAGCAGACCAGGCAAATAGATAATGCATTGCGTCCTGTTCCATCTTCTATTGAAATTCGTCTCATCTAACTTGTTTTTTAACTAAAAATCTGATAAACTAGATAGTAATTGAATAGAAATCTGCAAGACTAGTACCTCAAGGGAAGTGCGACAGGGAGAAGAGCCGTGACTGAAAGCTCTTTGCATGAAAGCTGGGTGAATTCACTTGCGCAAGGATTTAGAAATTAAGGTCTGGTTTACAGATAAAAAACGGATGGTACCGCGTGTCAACGCTCCGATTAGGAGAAGGCACGCGGTTTTTTTCTATGTCTGTAGATGGACCATGATGGAGGAAATATGTCAACGATTGAAGAACAACTAAAAGCGCTTCGAGAAGAAACGCTGGCAGCCTTGAAGCAGATCTCTGCTGAAAATGAAAAAGAGATGCAAGAACTACGGGTCTCTGTTCTTGGGAAAAAAGGATCTCTGACGGAAATTCTTAAAGGGATGAAGGATGTCTCTGCTGATATGCGTCCGGTTATCGGGAAACACGTCAATGAAGCCCGTGATGTCTTGACGGCTGCCTTTGAAGAAACCGCCAAACTCTTGGAAGAAAAGAAAGTCCAAGCCAAACTAGCGAGCGAAAGCATCGATGTGACCCTTCCAGGTCGTCCAGTTGCTAGTGGTTACCGTCATATTTTGACCCAAACCAGTGAAGAAATCGAAGATATCTTTATCGGGATGGGGTATCAAGTCGTTGACGGCTTTGAAGTGGAGCAAGACTATTATAACTTTGAACGGATGAATCTGCCTAAAGATCACCCAGCGCGGGATATGCAGGATACCTTCTATATCACAGAAGAAATCTTGCTTCGGACCCATACTTCACCTGTACAGGCGCGGGCTATGGATGCGCATGACTTTAGCAAGGGACCATTGAAGATGATCTCTCCAGGGCGGGTTTTCCGTCGGGATACGGATGATGCGACCCACAGCCACCAATTCCATCAAATCGAAGGCTTGGTCGTTGGGAAAAGCATTTCTATGGCCGACCTTCAAGGAACGCTTCAATTGATCGTGCAAAAGATGTTTGGTGCAGAACGTCAAATCCGTTTGCGTCCTTCTTACTTCCCATTCACTGAGCCATCGGTTGAGGTCGATGTCTCTTGCTTCAAGTGTGGTGGAGCGGGATGTAACGTATGTAAGAAAACTGGTTGGATTGAAATCATGGGAGCCGGTATGGTTCACCCACGCGTCCTTGAGATGAGTGGGATTGATCCAACAATCTATTCAGGATTTGCCTTTGGACTTGGTCAAGAGCGTGTGGCCATGCTTCGTTACGGAATCAATGATATCCGTGGCTTCTATCAAGGAGATGTTCGCTTCTCAGAACAGTTTAAATAATCATGTTAGTTAGAGTAAAAATCGATCAATTAGAGACCTTACGTGACTTAGAAGTGGAAACCTATCGGGATACCTTCGGTCCCTATATTGTTGAGAAAGATTTGGAAGATTACTTCTCCACTGTACTCTCTTTGGAGCAAATCGAGAAGGATCTGCTAGATCCAGAATCCGAAACCTATTTTGTCCTCAATGAAGAACAAGAAATATGTGGTTTTCTCAAGATCAACTGGGGCCAAGCACAGACCGAGCCAGTAGAGATGGACAAGTCCTTTGAGATCCAACGGATCTATGTCAAAAAGGAATGGCATGGGGCTGGTTTTGGCAAGGAAATGTTTACCTTTGCGCTGGATCAAGCCAAGAGCCGTGGCTTTGAGTGGGCCTGGCTAGGTGTCTGGGAACGCAACTTTAAGGCACAAGATTTTTACTACCGCTTTGGATTTGAACGATTTAGTGAACACCAGTATATCACCGGAGATACCGTGGATACAGAC
>CABSQC010000138.1 GCA_902479835.1 uncultured Streptococcus sp.
GTTTGGCAGCGGACACCATCTGCATGGCATTGGTGATTTGACTGGTGTTTTTTGTGGATGCAATTTTATTTTTAATATCATTTAATGAAACTGCCATCTTCCACTCCTATTTCTATTTGAAATTTGACTGGTTGACAAATTCAGTAAGGGCTGCATCCAGTTCTTCTTCTGCTGGAAGATCATGTGTCGAACGAATCGTCTCAAAGATTTGATGATAATGTGCTTCAAAGTAATCAAACAACTCTTCTTGGAAACGAAGAATATCGTCTACTGGAACACTATCTAAGAAACCATGAGTCAAGGCATACAAGATCACGACTTGTTTTTCAACCGTCAATGGTTCATGAACAGGTTGTTTCAAGACTTCAACTGTTCGGCGACCACGGTTCAATTTCGCTTGAGTCGCAGCATCCAAGTCACTACCAAATTTCGTGAAGGCTTCCAATTCACGGTAGGAAGCGAGGTCGATACGAAGGGTACCCGCAACTTTCTTCATAGCCTTGATTTGGGCAGCTCCCCCTACACGAGATACAGAAGAACCTGCATCAATGGCTGGACGAATACCAGCATTGAACAAACTATCTTGCAAGAAGATTTGTCCGTCTGTGATCGAAATCACGTTGGTTGCGATATAAGCAGAAATATCTCCTGCTTGGGTTTCAATGATTGGAAGAGCTGTAATAGAACCCCCACCCAATTCATCTGAAACTTTCGCAGAACGTTCCAACAAACGGCTGTGGAGATAGAAGACATCCCCTGGGAAGGCTTCACGTCCTGGTGGACGACGAAGAAGAAGGGACAATTCACGGTAAGCTACGGCTTGTTTTGACAAATCATCATAGACGATCAAAACATGTTTACCGTTATACATGAACTCTTCTGCCATGGCAACCCCAGCATAAGGTGCCAAATAAAGCAATGGAGACGGTTGAGAAGCCGAAGCGGTTACCACAATCGTATAATCCATAGCTCCGTATTTACGGAGAGTTTCTACTTGCGTACGAACTGTTGATTCTTTTTGACCAATCGCCACATAGATACAGATCATGTCTTGACCCTTTTGGTTCAAAATGGTATCGATGGCAATCGAAGTTTTCCCTGTTTGACGGTCCCCGATGATCAATTCCCGTTGACCGCGTCCAATTGGAACAAGGGCATCAATGGCTTTCAAACCAGTTTGTAGGGGTTCTGAGACAGATTTCCGTTGCATAACACCAGGAGCTGGTGTTTCAACTGGACGGAATTTATCTGTCACAATCTCACCCAAACCATCTACTGGTTGGCCAAGTGGGTTGACAACACGACCAATCAAGGCATCCCCTGCAGGGACTTCCATGATTTTACCTGTACGACGGACAGAGTCTCCTTCACGAATATCCGTGAAATCACCCAAGATGATGATCCCGACATCCGTTGTTTCTAAGTTTTGGGCCATCCCGTATGAGCCATTTTCAAAGATTAACAACTCACCACTCATGGCATTTTCAAGACCATGAGCACGGGCAATCCCGTCACCAATGTAGGTTACAACACCTGTCTCAGTGACGTCAAAGTTTGGCTTGAAATTTTCAATTTGTTGCTTAATTAAAGCGCTGATTTCTTGTGCGTTAATCGCCAAAATTCACACCACTTTCTATTTCAATTTAGATTTTATAACTTGCAATTGGTGTTTGAGACTGGTATCCAACGTTTTATGATTGGCTGTCACGACAAAGCCACCAATTAAATCTGGATCGATCTTTTGTTGGATCGAGCGAACTTGAATCCCAAATTTTCTTTCGATAATGGGTACTAGCTTTTGCTCTTGAACAGGATCCAAACCAGCAACTGTCGTAACAGTGACGACAAATGCGTTGCTCAACAGTTGAATCTGATCCAAACAAATCGTTACAATGTCATAAAATAAGGCTTCACGATGATTGAGAATAACCACTTCAATCAAATGGTCGAGTAATTGTGAATCAGAGGGTTGAAAAAGTCTTAGACTTTTTGCTTTCTCTTCATCCTCTACACCGATATGAGCTAAGAAGTTAGCAAGTCCAGTCTCCTCAAAAATGCCCTTGATTTGGGTCAATTTTTCAAAGACAAGATCTTGTTCTCCTTTTTCAAAGACCAATTGAACAAAAGGCTGGGTATATTTCTCAATCACCATCAGTTGCTTTTTGTCCATTAGGCTTCTCCTAATTCATCAAGATAGCGATCGATCAGTTGGCGTTGACCTTCAGCATCCAGCTGTTGACTCAACAATTTGCTGGCAAGATTGACAGTGAGATCTGCCACATCGCCTTTGATACTGTTCAATGCTTCTTCTTTGTTATGCGCAATTTCTTGTTGCGCTTTTTCTTTCAAACGTACTGCTTCTTGAGTGGCTTCTGAAAGGATCTGAGATTTGTTCTTTTCTGCAGTATCCTTTGCATTTTCGACAATAGACGCAGCTTCTTTGCGGCTACCTGCCAACTCTTCTTCACGTTTACTTGCTAGTTCCTCAGCTTTTTGACGAGCTGATTCTGCTCCATCAATATCATCTGTAATCTTTTTGGCACGCGCTTCTAAAATTCCATTGATATTGTTCCATGCAAATTTCTTTATTAAAAAGATTAATAATAGGAAGGAACCAGCAATGAGAATAAAGTTACCAATAATTTCACTCATTGATACATGCATTCTTCTACTCCTCCTCTACTTACTCTTCGCCATTAATTTTCTTACCAATATAGATTGATGACAACATGGTAAACACATAGGCTTGGATACATGAAATAAAAATTGAAAATGCAGTCCATGCCATGCTACCAATAAAGGCAAATGGATACCAATAGAAAGCTTGGTGTGATAAGTTCACGAGCAAGCTTGCTAATACCTCACCCGCAAAGATATTTCCGAAGATCCGAAGTGCCAAGGAGGCAAAGTTCGTTAATTCTTCCAAAATATTCATGGGGGTCATAAATCCAGGTGTCACAAAAGCCTTTAAATATTCCTTCACACCACGTCGGCGAATTCCTTCTACATGGGCGATTAAGGTGATCAAAAATGAAAAGGCAAAGTCATAACCCAGGTTAGCGGTTGGTGATGTCCACAAATTGTAACCATTGGTCGTTTCGATTTTAGCCATCAATCCAATGTTATTGGCCACTAAAAGAAATAGGAAAAGAACAAACAAGAACAAGGAATAGTCCTTTATATAATGTTCCCCAATATTTCCTTTGGTGAAGCCTACGACAAAGTCATATGCGTATTCCAGCACATTTTGTTTGCCCTTTGGTCGGATCGTCATTTTACGGCTGGCCCAATAAATAAAGCCAAAAACCACCAAAACAGCAATCAAGGTCATAGCAAGTAGGGTCAAATTAAAAGTTACAGGTCCAAGAGTTATCGTTGGAGTGATACTTTCTTCCAAGTTTTGACACCTCCTTTTCTAAAATAGAAGTGCTTATTTGATAATGAAGGCCATAACCAAGGTTACGAAGAAAGTACCTTCGACAAAGGCAACACCAAGAATCAAGAGGCTACGCAATTGACCAATAATTTCTGGTTGACGAGACGCAGATTTCAATAGGCTGCTCATCATCAAACCTTCTGCCAGTGATACACCAAAGC
>CABSQC010000139.1 GCA_902479835.1 uncultured Streptococcus sp.
AAAAAACAGTTTGTTTATTTATTGGATTTTTCATTTCTCAATCTTTTATAGACTCAGCGCTACCTCACGACAATTTTCCGATAACTTCTAGACGTCAGTAGAAAGACGAGGATATAAGAGATGAAAAAGACAGCGCAGATGGCTAAGGTTGTTTGAAGGACCAAGCCCGCATTGTTCGCTCCTAAGAGAGCAACGATTTTTGCAATCATCTTATAGGCCACTCCTAGGTAGAGGAAGGAGAAGAATAATGGAAGGAAAAAGACGGTGAGAATCTGTTTGCGAATCGTGGTGGCCGTTTGCTTTTGGTCCAATCCTACTTGTTGCATGATCACAAAATTATCCCGGTCCTCATAGCCCTCTGAAATCTGCTTGTAGTAAATCACGAGAACCGTAGCCAATAGAAAGATCACCGATAGGAAAATCCCAATAAAGAGGATTGTCCCTGCTGATTCACGCCACTCCTTCTCCATGCTGTATCGATCAACCCCACCAAACAAAGTCGCACCATATTGACTCATTTTGTCTGTCGAATTAAGCTCTTTGGCTATTCCAGCTATAAAATCTTGGTTTTCTTTATTTTTAGCACTAATAGAGAATTCCAAATTTTTATCAATTTTTAATCCCAGTTGGTTCAAGTCAGGGAGGACAAGATACAAGCCCATTTGGTGTTGAAACAGGTCGGCTTGAGGGAGTTTCCCTTGGATAAAATTGGAGTCTAGTTTTTGCTTAATCGCGAAGCTCTTTCCATTGATTTCTAATTGCGAGTCTAGTCTTCCAGGATACTGATACCCATAGGCTAGGATTTCATTTTCCCCAAGCTCAACTTTTTGACCCGTCAGTTGCTCATAAGTTGCCTGATCAAAAAAGTAGACTACTCCTTCTGTCTTCAATTCCTGACCAGTTTCTTGATCGGACTGGTCATAAACCTCTAAGACCTTTCCATCAATCTTTCGAATTTCAGCCGACCAGTATGTTGTCTGATTCACTTGATAATCTGATAGATGTGTCGCATCGGCCACTTTCTTAATTTGTGCTTGAACCTCCTCAATAACCGGTTCTGTTTCAGCTTCTGAAGTCATATGCCCCACACTAATATTGTAGTCCGAAGGGTACATAGTATCTAGGTAATTCTGCCCTCCAATAAAGAGATTCAGCGACCCTGTTAAGGTGACCAAGACCATGGTGGAAAGAATACTAATGGTCGCAAGGCCCGCTGCATTTTTTCGCATCCGAGCTATTAAGTTGGAGACGGATATATAGTTCTCCGGCTTGTAATAGTAGGATTTCCGACCTTTGAGAAATCTTAAAAAGGTAATAGATCCTGCGTTAAATAAGAGATAGGTCGCTAGAATGACCAAGATGACGGCAATAAAGAATCTTTGGACAGCCGCAACTGGACGCTCTGCTGTTAGCGCTAAATAGAAAGCAATTCCTAAGAGCCCTAGTCCTAAAAGAGTTTGGACCAGCAAGAATCTTCCCTTCTTCTCTCCTGCTTTCTTTTGTTGCATGAGGTGGAGGGAACTGTAGCGCAAGAGGCGGAAAGAATTCAGCAAAAGAATGAGGGCAAAAGCAATAGCTAATCCTAACAAAGTCTTAAACACAGCCCCTATCTGGAAGGTTGATTGAATGACGACTGGAAGCCCCATACATTTTAAGAGGAGGGCAAAAATCAAGCGATCAAACAAGAGTCCCAAGCCCAGTCCCGCGCCAACCGTGAGGATATAGAAGAAAAGCAATTCCCATAAGGTCATGACGAGGAGGTGCTTCTTCTCCATCCCCAAAACACTGTACAAGCCCAGTTCTTTGGAACGATTTTTCATGACATAGCCATTGGCATAAGCCACTAAAATGATGACGACCAGCTGGACGACGAAACAACCAAAACCAAGAACCGTTCTCGCCGTTCTCCCTCCGTAAGAATCCTCTAAATGAGGGGTCGTTGCCAAGGCGATAAAACTATAAAGGATCATGGTCGTTAAAATAACAGCTATAGCAAAAGGGTAATAGAGCTTGCGATTTTGTTTGAGGTTGGAAAGAGCCAATTTACTTGTTAATTTAAACATCACGATCCTCCTTTCCCGCCATGACCGTCAGGGTATCCGAGATTTCTTGGAACATCTGACGCTCTGTCTTTTCCCCGCGGAAGATCTGGTTGTAAAGAATCCCGTCCTTGATAAAGAGCACGCGCTTGGCCCTCGCTGCTGCGGCGGTCGAATGGGTCACCATGAGAATGGTTTGCCCCATGCTATTGATGTCTTCAAAGACATCGAGCAACGCAGCCGAGGACTTAGAATCCAGCGCCCCTGTTGGTTCATCGGCAAGGAGGATTTCAGGTGAGGTGATGATGGCCCGTGCTACAGCCACCCGTTGTTTTTGCCCACCAGAGATTTCGTAGGGATATTTCTCAAGAAGCTGGTGAATGCCCAGTTCCCGACTCACGCTATCCACCTTACTCATCATTTCCTTGACGGGTCTGCGTGAGAGGACGAGAGGGAGAAGGATATTGTCCTTGACGGACAAGGTATCGAGCAGATTAAAGTCTTGAAAGACAAATCCTAGTTTTTCCCGACGGAAGCTCGAGGCATCCTTGTTCTTGATAGTTGAAGTATCGGTACCGTTGAGATAGACCCGCCCTTCGGTCGGCTGGTCCAGCATGGCTAGGATATTGAGGAGGGTCGATTTCCCGGACCCTGATTCCCCCATGATGGCAACGTATTCGCCATTTTCCACGGTAAAATGAATGTCCTTTAGGGCTTCAACCTGCGTCCCTTGAAAGCGGGTTTTGTAGATTTTTTTGATGTGTTGAACGTCTAGCAATGACATACTTTTCTCCTTTTACTAGTAGATCAAGAAAAATTCTTGGGTTTGTTGCAGGACTTGGAGACCAAATTCCGTCTTTTCCAGATCGGTTTGGTTACAGGGTTTCTCAGTCTTTTTGAGTTGTTTCATCCATTTCAAGAGTTTCATTTTCTTGACCTCCTTCATTTGATGAGACTATTGTATAAAAAATAAAAGGCGGCTACCATAACCTAACCTTTCATTTTGACCTTTATTTCTTACATTTTTGTAAGATGGGGAAATCTTAATCCATGACCAACTTCTTCTCTTCAAAGCGAATGGCAACAGTCGTGCCTTGGCCGACCTCTGAATGGAGGGTGATCCTGTGGCCCAATTGCTCTGCGATTTTCTTAGACAGATAGAGCCCCAGCCCTGAAGATTGCTGGGTCAGGTGGCCATTATAGCCGGAGAAGCCCCGCTCAAAGACACGGAGGACATCGCTATTTTTGATCCCAATCCCGCTATCTTTTATATAGAGAGTCTGGTCTTTAAAATAGATTTCGATTCCACCTGTGCTGGTGTACTTGAGGCTATTGGACAAGAGCTGCTCGATGATGACCAGGAGCCACTTGCGATCGGTGATGACCTCCTGCTCCAAATCATG
>CABSQC010000140.1 GCA_902479835.1 uncultured Streptococcus sp.
GTATTTGGCGTTGTCTTACCAATAACTGACTGGCTACCATCTTTATGATTTTTAAATTGGACTGTGGTTTGGATAGATCCAGATTCTTCCGCACCAACCTTACTAACTAACGCTGGACCACATAGCATTAAGCTCACTAGTCCATACCCTAAAACCTTTTTAACTTTTCTGTTCATCAGAACCTCCCAAATAATACTACAAGTAGTATTTTTAATAACTATATTCTACACTATATAGTTATAATTGTAAACGCTTAACATATAAAGTGTGCTCTTCAAACTATATTTCTGTTTTCTATACTATTATTTAACTATGTTTTACTTTCCGCAGTGACAAAAGTACCTGAAACAGAATCTGTTTCAGGTACTCGGAATAATTGTGAGTAAAACAGTTCGGGAAACTGTTTTAGCCTGAGCTAAGAAATTCAAGAGCTAAGGGGCTCAAAAATAATTGAACACGGGCTGCGGATTGTGTCAAAAAGATAAGTTTTCCTAGAATCAAAAGATTCTGCGTCAAACTTCCTATTTTGACTTTATCCGCAGTCGCCCTTTGTATCTTGATTTAGTCATGGAACTTCGTAGAAGTTCGCTGACGTCCGTACTTACCTAAGGAAAGTTTCTATGATGACATTTGTCTTCAATCTAAACTTTTTTGTGTGGTTCAAAAAAGTTTAGATTAAAATATCACCGTTCTTTGATCATTTTCGTTGCGATCTCCAAGAGTTCAACTCCCATCTGAAAATACTCGTCTAACAAATTATAGACGGCATCTTCAGACAAGACACCACAAGGAAGATCGGCTGGAAAATCAGCTTGATTGGACAGGTCCAAGTCATCAAAATAGGCCTGACTACTATAATAATCGCGCAGTTGGATATAGCTCTCTTGATGCTCTTTTAGTCGATCCACTGCTTTTTTGGTCTCTTCCAAAGTTTTGGCATAGTCATTCAAATAACCTTCCATCCTTTGGATGCGTTCAATTTTTTCCTTTGCAATTGTCATGTGTTACTCCACTTTCACCACTTCTAGATGAGGGCCACCTAAAAGTACCAGATATTTTTCAACGTGCTCTTGGCCATAGGAACGGCGAAGAGCTTCTGCATAGAGATCGAGCTGATCTCGGTAGCGTTCGACCAATTGGCTAGGGAACTTGTAGTGATCCGTCTTGTAATCAAAGAGCAGGATCCGGTCTTCTAGCACGATATACCCATCCAAGATCCCCCGCACGACAAAGTCCTCTCCACTAGCTGGATCTTTCTTCAGCATGGCAAAGGGGGCTTCACGATGAACCCTAGGGGCTTCTCTTTGAAGTAAGGTCCCCAAAGGTGTCTCATAGAAAGCGAGAATGGCCTCTAGCTTGATGCGCGCTTTGACCGCTGGCTCTGCTTGAACCTGCTCTAAGGCCTGACGCAGTGTATCAAGAGTGATTTCTTCTTCAAGAGGCACGCGCTGCATGAGTTCATGGACAGCACTACCGACTTGTGCTCCTGTCACAGCTTTTTCTTGACCAAAAGTTGGGAGCTCAAAGTCAGGTATCACGGTCTTCGCATCCATGATCTGAACGCCATTGGCATCCATGACCGGCTCGTAGAATTTCTTGATCTGACTAGGAGTACGGACACTTGGCAAATGAATGGCCGGAGCATAGAGCTGATTGAGGCGATCAACATTTTCCAAGATATCCAAAGCCCGACGAATATCCTCTGACTGGCGGACATCCTTGAGCTGATCCAGGCGGGAATCCTGCTCCTTCTCTAGTGGCTCCAGCTGATTCGTTGTCATGTCTTCGTCTGTCACAAAACGCGTGTCATAAGCCAGGGTATTCTTGGCGAACACATCTTGAATAGCAAAGAGCCAGTCCTGATAAGAGGTCCATTCTTTTCGTTTTTCCGGATCCAGCTTGCCATTGCGACTAGTCCCCCAATCGGTATCACGCAGTTTGTCCTCACGGCCTTTTCCGACCAGATAGAGCTTGAGCTCGGCCCGTGTCATAGCAACATATAGAAGACGCATTTGCTCTGAAATCGTGGCTAATTTTGTTTCTTCCACATTGCCTTGGTAGCAAGGGGTTTCGATCTGCAGGCGGATGGTTTCAGGGGCGGCTGGATTTTCGGTCTCAACTGGCAGGTTGGCAATGTATTTAAAACCAATCCCTTTTTGACGACTGAGAATAATTGGCCCCGATTGATCCTTACGGTTAAAAGCCTTGTCCATATTGAGAATAAAGACATACTTGAATTCCAGCCCCTTACTCTTATGGACGGTCATGAGCTGGACGGCATCTTTTGGAGCCGCAAGAGGTACGCTAGCCAAATCGTGTTCATTTTCGATCACCTTGTCGATCATGGCAATGAAGCGCGACAAGCCCTTAAAGCTGGCCTTCTCATAATCATTGGCCCGAAGCGTCAAGGCATAGAGATTGGCCTGGCGCTGGGCCCCATTTGGAAGGGCGCCGACATAGTCATAGTAATAGCGATCCTCATAGATTTTCCACAGCAAATCATAGAGCGAATGGGTCTTGGCAGCAGTCCGCCAATAAGATAAAACCTTGAGGAAGTTCTCGATTTTAGCTGAGAGCTTGGCATCGATCAGGTTTGCATGCTCTGCGGTCTTTTCGAGGGCTAACTGGACCTTGTGGTAGAAGGCCACTTGCTTTTGCTCTGGAAGAGTCTGCAAGGAAATCCGTGCCAACTCATCTTCATCAAAGTCAAACATAGGGGATTTCATAAGTGCTACTAAGGCATAATCATGCAAGGGATTGTTAATGGTCCGCAAGGTATCCAGCATGACCATCACTTCCAGTGACTCAAGATAATGCGCCTGTCCGCTATCTGCCACAATCGGAATCTGGTACTGGTCAAAGGCTTCCAGAATCGCGTCATTTCGCGTTCGAGTCGCAGTCAAGAGAGTGATCTCTTTAAAGGGTACTTTTTCTACCCGATGGAGGCGTAAAATTTCTTTGATAACAAGGAGAATTTCTCCCTTGGAAACCGTCTCGAGTCCAGAAGCAACTTCCTCGTCTTCGGCCTTTTCTTCCTGGTCTTGGCTACCATCATAGAGCAAAAATTCAGCCCGATGTTGTGGCAAGGCTATCCGCTGCTTGTCGCTTCCTGCAACCAGATAGTGGGTCTGATTGTAGTCAATCTCGCCCACCTCTTCGTCCATCAAATGGCGAAAGACATCATTGGTCGCGTCCAACACTTCCACATGACTCCGGAAATTTTCCTTGAGGAGGATCAACCGCCCTTTTGCCCCTTCTTCTTGATAAGCCTTAAATTTATCATTGAAAATCTGTGGATCTGCCTGACGGAAGCGGTAAATGGATTGCTTGATATCCCCCACCATAAAGCGATTGTGGCCATTTGACAGCAAGTCCAACATCCGCTCTTGGGTATGGTTGGTATCCTGGTACTCATCGACCATGAC
>CABSQC010000141.1 GCA_902479835.1 uncultured Streptococcus sp.
CTAATATTTTCCGGGACCAGATGGACCGCTATGGAGAGATCTATACGACCTACCAAATGATTTTGGATGCCATTCACAAGGTCCCAACTGCAACAGTCTTGTTAAATGGTGATAGTCCGCTCTTTAATAGTCAGACCTTATCCAATCCGATCCAATATTATGGATTTGATACTGACAAATCAGAGCCACAACTAGCTCATTACAATACGGAAGGAATCCTCTGTCCGCATTGCCACAACATCCTCAAGTACAAGCTCAATACCTATGCTAATCTTGGGGATTATATCTGTGAGGACTGTGGTTTCCACAGACCTCCTCTGACTTATGCCGTATCAGACCTCCTCTCTTTAACCCATCGCTCTTCCCAATTCCGGATTCAAGGCCAAGACTACCACATCAATATCGGCGGTCTCTACAACATCTACAATGCCTTAGCTGCTGTTTCCGTTGCTGGATTCTTTGGAGTGCAACCTGAAGTGATTAAGCAAGGATTTGATCGTAGTCGCGCTGTCTTTGGCCGTCAGGAAACCTTTAAGATTGGGGATAAAGAATGTACCTTAGTCCTGATCAAAAATCCAGTTGGTGCGACCCAAGCCATTGAAATGATCAAACTAGCTCCTTATTCCTTTAGCTTATCAGTCCTCCTTAATGCGAATTATGCGGATGGGATCGACACCAGCTGGATTTGGGATGCAGATTTTGAGCAAATCACCCAGATGGACATCCCAGAGATCAACGCTGGCGGGGTGCGCCACTCTGAGATTGCCCGGCGACTTCGCGTTACAGACTATCCGGCTGAAAAGATCACAGAAATGGCTGAATTAAAAGAAGTCTTCCAACGCATCCAGCAACAGGAAACCCCTCACGCCTATATCTTAGCCACTTATACGGCCATGCTTGAATTCCGTGAGATTTTGGCCCAAGAACACCTGATTGAAAAGGAGATGAATTAATGACCTACACTTCACTACAATCCCCTGATCAGGAAAACTACCAGTACGAATTGAGAATTGCCCATCTTTATGGAAATCTGATGAATACCTACGGGGACAATGGGAATATCCTCATGCTCAAGTACGTTGCGGAAAAACTTGGAGCCCATGTCACAGTGGATATCGTCTCTCTCAAAGACCGGTTCGACCCTGATGCCTATGATATCGCTTTTTTCGGCGGAGGACAAGACTACGAACAGACCATTGTATCAGAAGATCTACCAGATAAAAAAGAAGACCTCGAGCGCTTTATTGATGACGATGGGGTGGTCCTTGCTATCTGTGGTGGCTTTCAGCTTCTAGGCCAATACTACATTGAAGCTTCTGGCAAACGCATTGAAGGGCTCGGTATTATGGGCCACTATACGCTCAACCAAGTCAACAACCGCTATATCGGTGATATCAAGATCCATAACGAAGAATTTAACGAAACCTATTATGGTTTTGAAAACCACCAAGGTCGGACCTTCTTGGCTGAGGATGAAAAACCGCTGGGCAAGGTTGTCTATGGAAATGGAAACAACAAAGAAGATGGGTGCGAAGGGGTTCATTACAAGAACGTCTTTGGGAGCTACTTCCACGGTCCTATCTTGTCCCGAAATGCCAATTTGGCCTATCGCTTGGTGAGCACTGCCTTAAAAAATAAATATGGCAAGGACCTTTCCCTACCGGCTTATGAGGAGATTCTAAGCCTAGAGCAGCCGGAAGAATACGCTGATGTGAAAAGCAAGGCACCGACTGAACAATAAGGAGATAATGATGAACAAAAATAATCTACACTACATTGCTTTATTACTTTTAATTTTATTGATTGCTGGTATTTCCCTTGCAAACATGCAACCAGTAACTGTGAATTTCCTCTTGGTCCAATTTAAATTGCCCTTGATCATTCTGATCTTGCTCTGTGTCCTCTTGGGTGCATTTGTCATGACCTTGGTTAATTTTTCAAAGGGCTTCTCCCTAAAAAAAGAACTCAAGAGCACTCAAAAACAACTGGAGGAAGAAAAGAAAGAAGTAAAAATAGAAGAAAAAGATAACAACTAAAAAAGCACCGATCGGTGCTTTTTTTATGCTGATTTACTTTCTTTTGCTTGCAGTTGTTTGGCGACTACTTGAGCTAGGAGTGAAAAGAGAATGACTCCAGCTCCAATCAGGAGAAAGGATTCTACTCGGACACTTGGTAACCAAGTCATCAAGCCTTTAGCGATGGGCATAAAGAGAATGGCTAGGGTAAAAATAGTG
This sequence comes from uncultured Streptococcus sp., assembly GCA_902479835.1. Classification (GTDB taxonomy): domain Bacteria; phylum Bacillota; class Bacilli; order Lactobacillales; family Streptococcaceae; genus Streptococcus. The sequence continues at coordinate 2,235 of CABSQC010000141.1, forward strand.
CTTAATACCCTGCCCAGATAGTCTCTTTCCACCTTTGTTTGCACTTGGGTAAAAAAGTGGATATTAAAAATCGTCATAAAGAGTTCACAGACTAAATTTCCAGAAAAGGAAAGAAGGTGAGGAAGGGGCAAGCCCATCATGAATACTCCCACTCCTGTTAAAATCAATAAGAAGAGAAGCATCTCCATGCTTGATTTAAATTTATTGGCGATCAAGGCTCCGATGATGGAACCGATAGCGCCCAAAGTTAAGATGGTCGCATAAGCGCCCTTGACCCCGTAGAGTCGATTGGAAAATGGAAGTAAAAACTCAAAAGCTGCAAAGAAGAAATTGACACTGGAAGCCACCAAGAGGAGAAAGAAAATTTCTTTCTGATGCCAGATATAGTGCAGTCCATCCTTGATGTCCGAAAAAATATCTTTTCCTGTGAACCGTTTCTTTTCTTGAACTTTGGCTTCTTCTTTCGGAAGGAATGCCACTAGGACAAAGGCGATGAAAAAGGTCAGTGCATCTAATAAGAGGGTCATATGAAGACTGGCAAATTGTAGAACTAGGAAAGAAAAAACAGGTGAACAGACACTAACAACCTGTAAGACTAACTCCAAGTGAGCGTTATAGGTCACAATCTCTTCTTTCTCTACTACCTCGGTAATAATGGCTTTATTGGCAGGTCGAGAAAAACCAAAGGCAATGGCCTGAACAATATTGGCAAAAATAAGAGCCGCAATCATCAAGCTATCATTTGTGATAAAAGAAATCGCCAAACAAAGGAGTCCACAAACCAAGTCGGTCGTCATCAAAATCTTGCGACGAGAAAAACGGTCTGAGATCACGCCACCAAATGGATTGACTAGAATGGAGGTGACGAGTTCAGAAATCTGATAGATCCCCAATACCGTCTTTCCCACCGTCCCCATCGAGGCCAGCCAGACACTGTTCCCATAATCATAGAGCATATTTCCCATTCTATTGATCGCCCCACGAGCAATTAATTGGACTGCATATCGATTCATCAAAAAAACCTCCTTCATTTTCTGAAACTATTGTATCAGTTCATGAAAGAGGTTTTCATTTTGTCCCTTATTTGGGAAAATTAATAAATTACAATTTTATAAAAGGATGCCTACTGTTCTTTTGATTGAAGC
>CABSQC010000142.1 GCA_902479835.1 uncultured Streptococcus sp.
GGATAGTATCATCTATCTAGCCGCTCTATCGGCCATTGATCCGACCTTTTATGAAGCAGCGACTATGGACGGGGCGAGTCGATTGCAAAAAATCCGTCATATTGACTTACCCTTACTGTTACCAACGGCCATGATTCTCTTGATTCTCAGAGCAGGAAGCTTACTCAGTGTTGGTTTTGAAAAGGTCTTGCTCTTGCAAAATCCACTCAATCTGGCAGGAAGTGAAATCATTTCGACCTATGTCTACAAAGTGGGGATGATTAATTTTCAATATAGTTACTCGACAGCGATCGGTCTCTTTAATACCTTGGTCAACTTGATCATCTTACTGTCGGTCAACTGGTTTGCGAAACGCTATACCAAGACAGGATTGTTCTAGAAAGGAGGAGAAATTGTGAAACTATTTCAACATGCGAGAAAGACTAAGTCAGAAATCCTCTTTGATATTTTTATCTATGGTCTAGCGATTTGCTTGATTCTGTTGATTGTCTACCCTTTGTGGTTTGTTATCATTGCCTCCTTCAGTAATCCGTCTGATGTGGCAACAGGTAAAGTTTGGTTTATCCCGAAGGAATGGCGACTAGACGGCTATCAACGATTGATTGAGCAGCCGTTATTTCTAAAGAGCTATCTCAACACCATCCTTTACACGGTTGTGGGGACCATCGTTGCTCTGGTCATTAATATCCCGGCTGGTTACGCCTTGTCGCGAAAGGACCTCTTTGCTAAGAAATGGGTCAGTGTCTTCTTTATCGTTCCCATGTTTGTCTCTGGGGGCTTGATTCCCATTTATTTGACAGTGAAACAAATGGGATTGGTCGACACCTTCTGGGTAATGGTTGTACCGTTTGCAGTATCTCCTTACAATATCGTTGTAGCTCGGACTTTCTTCAACAATAGTATTCCAGAAGGGATGTGGGAAGCCGCCCAGATCGATGGTTGCGGAACCATTCACTACTTTAGAAAGATCGTGCTCCCCTTGTCCAAGGCTATTATTGCCGTTATCGGACTTTGGACAGCAGTAGGGATCTGGAATTCTTGGTTCAATGCCCTAATTTATTTGACCAATGAAAATCTTCAACCGCTGCAATTGATCCTACGCCGTCTCTTAATTAGCAATCAAATGTTGCAATCGCAAGCAACAGGGGAGGTAGCTTCTGACCTCCGTATTAAGGCTGATATGATGAAATATGCAGCCATCGTTATCTCAACAGCACCGATTATGATGCTGTATCCATTCGTCCAAAAATACTTTAATCAAGGTGTCATGATAGGGGCCTTGAAAGAATAGGAGAAGATCATGAAAAACAGGAAATTTGCCTATCTGCTCCTTGGAGCAGCTGCTTTAGCTGGCTTGACGGCTTGTGGAGCTTCCACAAATAAATCAAGCAATGACAAGAATGATGGAAATACCTTCAAGATCACGACCGTTCGTTGGTCGGATTGGGGGGAAGACTATCACAAAGGTTTTCTAGATGATTCAGCCAAGGAATCAGGTATCAAGATCAAATGGGATACCATGGTGGCTGCAGACTGGTCTGATAAGAAATCTGTTCTTGTTGCCAGTGGAGATTTACCAGACGCTTTCTTGGGATCCAATGCCTTCACGGATTCTGAAATCGCTCAGAACCAAAACATGTTCATTCCATTGGAAGACTTGATCAAGGATAATATGCCAAACTTGAACAAGGCCTTTGAAAAAGAACCGAAATTAAAAGCCATGGTGACCAACCCAGATGGTCATATTTACAGCCTGCCTAAGAAATTGCCAATGCGGCCAATCGTCGGCAACCAGCTCTTTATTAATAAGAAATGGTTGGATAATCTTGGCTTGAAGATGCCAGAAACCTATGACGACTTGGTGAATGTTTTACAAGCCTTCAAGGACAAGGATGCCAATGGCAATGGCGATGTCAATGATGAAATTCCATTTGGCTCTGGTAACTTTGATCCGACCTTCTCTTATATCTTGCCATTCAACAACCGTCTGGGTGGAGATAATACCTATGAAATGTCCGTCAAAGATGGCAAACCAGTCTACCTACGGACAGAAGATAGTTATAAACAAGGGATAGCGGCTATGCATGAAGCCTACAAGAAAGGCTTGATCGACCCTGAACTCTTTACAGAAGATACCTCTATGTCTGTTGCCAAACGGATGGACAAGGGAGTGGCGCGTGTCGGTGTGTCAAGTGGTTGGACAGCTGATGCAACCTTCGGCCAACATGCTAACGAATATGCTCCTCTTCCAGCACTAAAAGGACCGGATGGCAAACAATATGTCGTTTCTGACCCAGATCATTTGAACTATGGCCGCAATGAAATCTTGATCACGAATAAGTGCAAGGACCCTGCAAAATTGCTTAAATGGTTGGATAAATTCTACACCGATGATGCCAGCATCCAAAACTTCTATGGATCCTTTGGCATTGCGACTGAAAAAGATGGCGACAAATACAAGGTTTTGGCTCCAAAAGATGGTAAATCAGCCGATGAATGGGCTTGGATCAATTCGCTTCGTGACTTTGGACCAAAATATGTGTCAGATGATATCAATAGCCATGTCGACATCGACCAAACGCAAGGTGATGGGCTCAAATTGAAGATGGACAAAGAATTGAAACAATACGCTTTGCCAGCTTATCCAAATGTCATCTACTCTCAAGAAGAATTGAACAAATTGTCCAATATTTATGTCGATATCAACTCCTATGTTACCCAACAAGCTTCTAAATGGGTAGTAGAAGGTGGCATCGAAAAGGAATGGGACGATTACAAAGCAACCTTGAAGAAGATGGGCATTGATGACTTTATGAAGATTCAACAAGATGCCTATGATCGTTACCAAAAAGAAGTGAAGTAACAGTGACTAAGCTCATAAAAGTAAGTATCTCAGGGGCTTAAAGCCCCTGAGTGCTTCCTTGGAGGAAGTAGCAGAAATAGGGATGAAGAACAAGGAGAAGGAAATGCAAAAATTATTTTCATTGGATGGACGCTTAGTCAAGGGTTTGACCCGGTTTACAGACCTCATCATCTTGAACACCTTGTTTATCGTTTGCTGCCTTCCGGTTCTCACGATCGGTGCATCGGTTACGGCTTTAGCAACCATGTGGCACCGCTTGTTGAAAGGAGAAGATACGGATCTCGTCTTTCATTTTTTCCGTCTTTTTCGCGCTAATTTCAAGCAAGCGACGATGATTTGGCTGACTTGTCTAGGCTTATCAGTGCTACTATATCTGGATTACTGTCTTTTTTCAAATACGGCGCTCTTAAGTGAGTATGGGATTTGGATTTTGCTTCCCTTTATCGTCCTTCTATGTGGAGG
>CABSQC010000143.1 GCA_902479835.1 uncultured Streptococcus sp.
TGGGACAGAAATCGGTAATTCGTTAGAATTCGATTTCGTCGTCCCACCTCCGCACAGTTGAGTAGGGCTATAAAAGCTGATGAAATCAGCGTAGTAGAGGCCACTCAACCACTGCGTCTTGCTCGACAATCCAAAGACAATTGAGAGGCTAGAACTTTTGTCCCAGCCTCTTGGTTTTTTGCTTATAAGGGAACTCCGAAGACCTCTAGGGACTTGAGTTCAGAAGGTTGGAGTCTCCGCCATTCTCCCAATTGAAGAGTTGGATCTAGCGTTAGAGGACCCATCGAGATCCGCTCTAAATCCACCACTTCCTTGCCACAGGCAGCGACCATGCGCTTGACCTGGTGGAATTTTCCTTCTGCGATTTCAATTTCGACATAGGAACTGGCGCTTGTCTCATCCACCTCTAAGATCTGCAACCTCGCAGGCAAAGTCGTGAAGTCTTTGAGGGCAATGCCTGCTTCAAAACGGGCCACATCTGCCTCATCCATGATCCCAGCCACCTGGGCACGGTAGACCTTCGACACATGCTTCTTCGGTGAAAGCATGGCATGGGCGAGCTTACCATTATTGGTCAAAAGGAGCAAGCCATGGGTATCGATATCTAGGCGCCCGACAGGAAAGACTTCCTTTTGACGGGCTGTCTCATCCAATAGATCCAAGACAGTTTGGTGATGGTCATCCTCAGTCGCTGAGATGACTCCAGCTGGTTTATGAAGCAGATAATACACAAAGGTTTCATGGACCAGATTTTCCCCCATAAAGGTCACCTGATCCTTGGCTGGATCAATCTGAAGTTTCCCTGCTGTCTCTTTTTTTCCATTCACTGCAATTTTCTTTTGCTTGAGGAGTTGCTTGACCTCGGTCCTACTCCCCACACCACAATCTACTAAAAATTTATCTAGCCGCATGATGTCTTCCCGCTCTTTCGCACAATCCAAAGGCCAAAAAAGGAAATCAGGATCATGAGGATACCAGAAAATCCAAAAATGAAGGCTGGAGCAGATGAGATAGTCCCTAATAGACTAAGGACAAAGGTCGTTGCGATCGAACCTGTACTACATCCCAAAACCGCCATGGACGTTGCCTGGCTCAAGACCCCTGCGGGCATCTTATCAGATAAGACATTGTAAACTGTTGTAAGAGCTACACTATAGGCAAAGCCTGCAAGGATGGTCACAATGGCAAGCATCCAGAGATTGGTAGAAAGCCCGATCAACAGTTGGGTCAAGCCATAGGCCACTCCCGAAACGAGCAACAAGCGATCGCGGAAGAGCTGGGTCAAGGGTGAGAAGGCTAATCCTGCAAGGATCCCGACAAATTGCATAGCTGCTAACATAATCCCTGCAGTTTGGGCAGTGCCATGCCCTACTTGCTCGACCACACTTGGAATCCGAACAGTAATCATGACATTAGATAAGACGATCGACGCCGCAACAACAGCTAAGCCTAGTGCCGTCCGCCATTGACCAGCTGTCATCTGATCATTCCGATGTTTCTCCTCTACACCAACTGTTTTCGAACTATATGGCACAAATAAGAGATACAAAAGTAAGATTGGAATACTGATACCGTAGACGAGAAAGGCAGCCTGCCAGCCAAAGCGAATCAAGAGACTCACTCCAAAGGTCAAAACAGCTGTCCCAACAACCTCTGCAGAACCCCGAATGCCAAGTGTTTGGACACGTTCTTTTCCTGTATAGCGCTCACTGATAATGGCAATGGCAGAAACATTGAGCAAGCCAACCGCCATCCCGAAAATAATCCGAGACAAAAAGACAACCGGATAAGCTGGACTGATTAAGGGAATAAAGCCACATAGAGCGTAAGCAACTAAGCCCGTCACAATCATCTGACGCTCTGAAAATAGGCGCCCAATCCATTTATTGAAGATGAGTGAAACCATGATCCCTGCAGAAGGAAGCGAGACCAAGAGCTCAATCATGCTGTGAGGAATTCCCTTGTAATAGGCAAACATGGCCGACTGCGCACTTGAAATCGAAAACGAAGTCGTCAAAATAAATGAAAGCGCGAGAATACTCACTTTCTCCATGATTTTTTTCATTATTCTATCCTTTAAACTAATCTTTTTTTCACACTCCTCCTATAATAACACGAGCTAGTGACAGGATGCAATAGATTGAATTAAAAAAACGAAATGATTTCTCCATCATTTCGTTCGTGCTAGTAATTGTGAGGCGAAGACTCCCGTTCCAACCATCAAAGCACCAATCCAGACAAAGAGCAGGTGATTGGAAGGAGCTAGTGGCGTCACCAACTGGATGAAGAAAGAAGAGAGGGCTGATCCGAGATTGCAGCCAATCAAGACCAGCGAGGTCGCAAGGTTTAAGAGATTGGTCGGGATTTTTTCAGACAAGTGATAGAAGATACTGGTGACCCCCGTGCTGTAGGTAAATCCTGCCAGCAAGGTTCCTAGAACCAAGCTCCATAGCTGGCTAGACAAGCCAATCAAGGCCAGAGCTAGACCGAAGCCAAAGCACATGATCATGAGCAAGTTCTTTTTGAAAACATGTGTCAAACTGGCAAAGCCTACCCCTGCGACAATCCCTGTCAATTGCATCAGACTCAAGACGGTTCCAGCTGTTGTCGCTGTTCCCATACGAGCATCAACGATGATGTCCGGCACGCGCAGGCTAATGATGGAATTGAAGCAAATGATGATACCAGCAATCACGGCTAGCATCAGACTAAAACGCCATTGAGGGGAGCGAAGGCGTGCGGAACCTTTCTTTTTCTCCTTCAAGCTAGCCTGTTTTTTCCCCTTAGGATAGGGGACAAAAAGGAGATAGAGGAGTAAAATCAAGTAACCACCTCCATATACGGCAAAGATCGCTGGCCAGCCTAGGGGTAAGAGTTGTCCCACCATAAAGGTCAAGATGGCAGAACCCACTACTTCAGCAGACCCCCGATAACCCAGCATCCGGGTCTTATCATTGCCTGAGTAGCGCTCACTGATAATTGAAATAGCCTTGGCATTGATCATTCCTGTCCCCAAGCCAAAGATCAGACGACTCAGAAAGATGAGAGGATAGTCCTGCACGACCAAAGGCACAAGGCCGCTAGTTGAAAAGAGCAAAAGCCCTGCGACAATCATCTGGCGCTCACTCATCCACCGCTCGATCAGGCTATTTAAAAAGAGCATGGCCACAACCGCAAAGGCCGGCAGGGAAACCAAGAGTTCCACCTGGCCTGCTGAATATCCAAATTGGCTAAAATAGGCCTTCATAGCCGGCAAACCGGCTGTAATTGAAAATGATGAGATCAGCATGAGCGACAAGCTCAAGAG
>CABSQC010000144.1 GCA_902479835.1 uncultured Streptococcus sp.
CCAGGTGCCAAGAATATACTGCTCAGCGACTTTCTTGCTTTGCTTTTTCAACCAAGTACGGTCTTTGCCATAGGTGGCAAGTTGATCAAGGAGTTGCTGGCCTTTGTAGCTTGTCTCATTGATTGTCAGATAGAGGTCACTTTGGTAAAAAATCTTTTTAGAGGCCTTATATTCAAATATCAGATTAACTGAGGTACTTTCATTTAATTTGTATTTGTACATATAGAACCAATCTGCAGTGCCTCTAAACATAGTAACAGCTAGATGCTCCTTTCCACCAACGATTTTATCAGAATAGGGAAAAGTCTGAAATCCTTCATCTTCCTTCCAGATGCGATCACTTCCGATTGTTTCTGTATATGGCTTAAACATCACATAGCGCATCCATCCACCATTTTCAGCGTAGTTGATTTCTTCCATGGGGTTCTTCAAGCTCAGGTAGATTCCCAACCAATAAAGAGCTAAAAGCAACAAGGGGCTGAGACAGAGGAATTTTTTTAGTTGTTTTCTCATGAGGCCTGCCCTGTCAGGTAATCGTAGATTTCACGAACCGTTCCAAGGGCCATCAACTCCTGCTCTTTCACAGTTTGTTTGAGGTTTTGGTAGATGCTGCTTTCTGCGATTTCGCGTTTTTCTGCTTCTTTATTAACCTTCATGATGCCATTTTCAATGGTCACGAATCCCAACTCTTGGAAGATCTGGATCATTTTGACCAAGAGGATCTGCTGAATCTTGAGATAGGCCGCTAGGTCTTTGAGTTTGTAGCGGACATCAAACTCTGGGTATTGGTAGATGGTCTTATAGAGCTTGGCATACTGGTCTCTGCTACCGTATCCTGTCAGATAGTAGGCTTTGGCGATCTCATTTTTGAAATAAACGGCCTGGAAATCATGCTCTTGGAAGATTTGCCGTAGTTGCTCTAAATCCTCAGGGATATTCCCAACTACAACAGCGGATGCCCCTGTCAGATCTGGCAGTTCTTTAGTAAAATCAAGAACAGGAACACCTACAGGGAGGCTGGCATTTTTAGAGCGGATATTAAAGAGCTGCACGCCGTCCACATGCGCATCCACCAGCATGAGCTGAAGAGTCGTTTGACCATTCCATTGGTTGACCGACAACTGCACAGCTAACTCTAGGTCTTGCGACTGTGCAAACTCTGCCTCTAAACTTCCCAAGCCAAAGGCAACCACCTCAAAGGTCGCATCTTCTTGAGAAATTTTGAGTTTCAAGTGGGTATTGTCGGCTCCCATCGAGCGTGCCCCTTCTACCTTGAAATTACGGACCAGAAAGACTGGTTTTTTATTGTCCATGCCAAAAGGACTCAAGCGATCAAAGCTTTTCAAGGTCTCAAGCGTTAGTTCTGTTAGATGCAGTTCCTCGTCGATGGCTAAGCTAGACTTGCTACTGAGATCAATCTCTTGTTCAGCAATGTAATCCGTAAGAACCTGAGACAGGGCAGGAAGTTGGTCCACTTTGAGCGTCATTCCTGCTGCACCAGCATGTCCTCCAAAGGCGACAAAGAGCGACCGGTGGGGATCGAGGGCCTCAAAGATATTGACCGACTCAGGACTCCGAGCGCTTCCTTTAGCCCGCCCATCTTCAATGCTTAAAACAACAACTGGCTGATGAAGCTCTTCTAATAGACGGCCAGCTACAATACCAAGGACCCCTGGATTCCAGCCTTCTTTGGCCAAGACTTGGGCAGACAAGTTCGGATCGACCATGGTTTTAGCTTCGTCATAGATAGCTTGGACAATCTCTTTTCGTTCTTCATTCTTTTGATGAATCATGAGGGCAATCTCGTGTGCCTCTTCATCGTCAAATCCTGTCAGGAGTTCAATGGCCGGATTGGGATCATCGAGGCGGCCAAGGGCATTGAGACGAGGAGCAATCTGAAAACCAACTGTTTCTTCATTGACATCCTCCGGACGAAGCCCTGCGATCTCCAAGAGCTCCTGCAAGCCCATGCGCTGGGTATGTTGGAGAACACCCAGACCGTATTTGACCAGGATCCGATTTTCATCTGTCAGGCTCACCATGTCAGCAATGGTCCCAATTGCTACCAGGTCTAAGAGATCGACTGGTACTTCCTCTAGGAGGGCACAGGCCAACTTAAAGGCCACACCACATCCTGCTAGATAATGGAAGGGATAATCCGCATCAGGATGCTCCGGATGGATGATCGCATAAGCATCCGGTAAAACCTCTGGCATAGAGTGGTGGTCGGTCACGATAACATCAACTCCCATCGCTTGGGCCATGGCAATTGCTTGATTGCCCGCGACCCCATTGTCCACCGTGACAATCAGGGAAATACCTTGCTGCTCGATAAAGTATTTGTAGACACTCTCATTGGGACCGTAGCCGTCTGTGAAGCGGTTGGGTAGGTAGACTTGCACCTCTGCTCCCATCTGCTCCAAGGTTTCTTTCATAATAGAGGCCGAGGTCATCCCGTCCGCATCATAGTCTCCGTAGATGAGGATCTGCTCATAATCTTCGATGGCCCGTCGGATGCGCTCCACTGCCTTGTCCATATCATGGAGCAAATAAGGGTCGTGTAGCTTCTCTAGTTTGGGTTCTAAAAAGTCTTCTAAATCCTCTTTGGTCTGAATGCCACGCTCATACAGCAAGGTTGCTACGGACGCTTCTAGGCCTGCTTTTTTGGCAAGGGCTAAAAAGGCCTCATCTGCACTTGGCGAAGCTAACTGCCAATCGTATTTTGAAGTGATCATCTAGCTTTTGGTCTCCTCTTTTTCTTATCTGAATATTATATCATGAAAGGCTAAAATGGCGGGAAATAAAAGGCCGACTTATACAAAAACAAAAATCAACATTTTTCGTTATTTTTGTTGCATTTAACTTGACTTATCATACTAAAAGAATATAATAATGTTGATAATAATCTTTTAAATATGCAATGGGATGATTATTCTGTTAAAATTTGCAACGTTTATTATCACTTTAACATTATGACGCTTGTCATTTCCCTTGTTTTTCTATCTAAACAAACGTAGTTAGAGGGTTTGAACTGATGTTGTCGGTGGGTTTGTTTTCTTTTAATGCATAAAGAGGAGCATATAATTCATCGATCTATCCTAAACTGAGGCAGCTGGTTTCATGGAGTAGAAATTGGAAGCCTTTCTGTTTTAGGATATATCACTATATAGAATAACCTCGGAAAGGGCAGGCAGAAGAAAGGAAATGAGGCCAATTGAAATCTCTTTATAAAAAGATAGTTGCATTTGTAGCTATCATCGGTGTGGTAGCCTTGGGCTTGT
>CABSQC010000145.1 GCA_902479835.1 uncultured Streptococcus sp.
GTTGAGTAGGGCTGTAAAAGCTGATGAAATCAGCGTAGTAGAGCCCACTCAACCACTGCGTCTTGCTCGACAATCCAAAAACAATTAAGAGGCTATGACTTCTGCCCCACTCTCTTTTTGCATGGACTTATGGTATACTAGGAAGAGATCATTCACTTATGAAGGAGAAAACAATGGTTTTACCAAATTTTAAAGAAAACTTAGAAAAATACGCAAAACTCTTGGTGGCGAACGGCATCAACGTGCAACCTGGCCATACCTTGGTCTTGAACATCGATGTGGAACAAAGAGAATTAGCCCACTTGATTGTGAAGGAAGCTTATGCCTTGGGGGCACACGAAGTCATTGTCCAATGGGCAGATGATTTTACTACCCGGGAAAAATTCCTCCATGCACCGATGGATCGCTTGGACAACGTGCCTGACTACAAGATTGCAGAGATGAACTACCTCTTGGAACACAAGGCCAGTCGCTTGGGTGTGCGCTCGTCTGATCCAGGTGCCTTAAATGGTGTTGATGCAGAGAAGCTTTCTGCCTCTGCCAAGGCCTTGGGTATAGCCATGAAACCAATGCGCATCGCCACTCAATCCAATAAGGTCAGCTGGACCGTTGCTGCAGCAGCTGGTATAGAGTGGGCGAAAAAGGTCTTCCCAAATGCGGCGAGCGACGAAGAAGCAGTGGATCTCCTGTGGGATCAAATCTTCAAGACTTGCCGGGTCTATGAGGAAGATCCAGTCAAGGCTTGGGAAGAGCATGCTGCTATTCTCAAGAGCAAGGCAGAAAAGCTTAACAAAGAGCAATTTTCAGCTCTTCACTACACAGCGCCTGGAACGGACTTGACACTTGGCTTGCCGAAGAACCACGTCTGGGAATCTGCTGGAGCTATCAATGCCCAAGGTGAAGGTTTCTTGCCAAACATGCCAACAGAAGAGGTCTTCACAGCTCCTGACTTCCGTCGCGCAGAAGGTTATGTGACCTCCACAAAACCGCTTAGCTACAATGGGAACATCATCGAAGGCATCAAAGTGACCTTTGAAAATGGACAAATCGTAGATATTACAGCAGAAAAAGGCGATCAAGTCATGAAAGATTTGGTCTTCAAAAACAAGGGAGCGCGTGCCTTGGGTGAATGTGCCCTCGTACCAGATCCAAGCCCAATTTCCCAATCAGGCATTACCTTCTTCAACACCCTCTTTGATGAAAATGCCTCTAACCACTTGGCCATCGGAGCAGCCTATGCAACCAGTGTAGAAGGTGGCGCAGAGTTCACAGAAGAAGAACTCGAAGCAGCCGGCCTCAACCGCTCAGACGTCCACGTCGACTTCATGATCGGCTCAAGCCAAATGGATATCGACGGCATCCGAGAAGACGGTACCCGCGTCCCAGTCTTCCGCAACGGAGATTGGGCAATATAGGGAGCAAAACAGAAATCAGTAGACGCAGTCTCGTAAAAAAAAGTAAGGTAGTAGTGATGATTCACTACTACCTTACTTTTTTGTCATTTGCTCTATTCTAAAATCAAGAGTCCTTCTTTGATTTCAAATGGGTTGTTTGGGTTGATGCGGTCATAGAACATGATGCCGTTGGTGTGGTCGATTTCATGTTGAACGACGATGGAGTTGTAGCCCTTGAGTTTGATGCGTTTCTTTTCCCCATCTTTTGTGAAATACTCAACAGTCACACGGGCATGGCGAACCACATAGCCTGGGACGTTGCGGTCTACAGAGAGACAGCCTTCCCCGTCGCCAAGAGCCGCATCTTGAACAGAATGGGCGACAACCTTTGGATTGTACATGACTTCTTGAAGACTATAGGCTTCTTTTGGTGGGTTGCCATCGGCATCTTCTGGATTGGGAACCAAAACAGCGATGATTCGTTTCGAGATATCCAGCTGAGGGGCAGCAAGTCCCACTCCTCCTCGGAGGCCAAGTTTTTCAGCCATAACAGGGTCTTGAGAATGGTGCAAGAATTGCATCATTTTTTCACCCAGGATAATTTCCTGGTCAGACAAAGGGAAGGTCACATCTTCTGCAACAGCTCGAAGTGTTGGATTTCCTTCGCGGATGATGTCATCCATATCAATCAAATGGGATGCTCTTGTAACTTTTTCAATTGCTTTCATCGTTTTACTCTCACTTTCTTTCTACCCTCAATGATAACACAAAAGAGCCTAAAATTAAAGTTATCTGTCGACGGTTTCCGCATGTTTGATGGACAAATCATTCATCCTTTTTGCATCTAAAATCGTATAGATTCGTCCTTCTCTTTGGACTAAGCCCTCTTCAATCATCTGCTTGATAACGCGGCTAAGGTGGCGGTAGCTGATCCCAAAACGCAGGGCCAGCTGATTCATCTTGGGCTTGAGGGTCCCATTTTCATCGCAATGTTCCAGAAAATGCGTAGCGAGGCGTTCCTTGACCGAATAATGAAAGTTTGCAGGAGCCAAATAGTTGATCTGGTGCAATTTCTCAGCCAAGGTCTTGGCCGTAGAGTGCAAAAAGGTTGGATCAAGCAGGAGGCGCTTCTTAAAGTGCTGGGCTGGGAGCTGGACGACTAGCGAGTCCTGGTCTGCAACGACCGATGTAATACAGACCCGATCGAGCAGGAGCTCAATCTCTCCTAAGAGTCCAGGTTTTTCTTGGATTTCAAGGATGGTGTCGTTGCCATTTTCGAGACTGTGGACAATCTTGAGCCTGCCCTTGAGAAAATAAGGAATGACATCTTGCTCAGAACCTTGGCGGCAGATATACTCTCCAGCCTGATAGAGAACAAGGTCCAGCTGGCTGAGGCAGTCGCCTGGAAAGATCTGGTCCAATTGGTAGTCTGTGATGATTTCCTTGAGTCTGGTAGATGGGGAAATTTTTTTCATCTTAATCTCCTAAAATAGGACAAATGTCCTGTTTTTCTATTTCTAAATTGATTATACTAGGATTCTATTGAAAATACCAGTTTGAATCTTTTCTAAATAAATTAGTAAAGTCAAATGTTACCAGTAAAGTGTAGGAAATAAAAAAATGAAAAAAATAAATGTGCTCGTTTTCCCCTGCGGATCGGAAAACGCAGGAGAGATCGCGCAATCGCTTCGTTATTCGCTCCATATTAACCGGCTGATCGGCGCATCAAGCTGCGAGGATCACGGGCGTTTTCATTTTGCGGATTATATTGGTGATGTTCCCTTTATCAACGCACCGGAATTTGATTCTTATTTCAGAGAGATGCTGATTACCCATGAGATTGACGTCATTTTTGCTACCCACGATACGGTATGCGAAAAAC
>CABSQC010000146.1 GCA_902479835.1 uncultured Streptococcus sp.
TTCAGGCACTTTTCTCACTGCGGAATGTTTCGGTCATTACTTGACTAAATTTAAAAATAAAATCATTTAGATTTTTTGAATTAGATGTGCCGCCTTATGTAAACAACAAAATTTCTTCATTCTAAAAAGCGAGACAAGGTTCTCTTCTTGTCTTTACGTCAATTCATTAAAGTCCCAGATTTGGTCCATCCAGCCTTCATAGAAATCTGGCTCGTGGCAAACCATGAGGATCGATCCCTTGTATTCTTTCAGGGCCCGTTTCAATTCATCTTTGGCATCCACATCCAAGTGGTTGGTCGGTTCGTCCAAGACCAAGACATTGTTTTCACGGTTCATTAAAAGACAGAAGCGTACCTTGGCTTGCTCCCCACCGGATAGCACCTGAATTTGGCTCTCGATATGCTTGGTGGTCAAGCCACAGCGGGCAAGGGCTGCACGGACCTCTGCTTGGTTGAGAGCCGGAAAGGCATTCCAGACTGCTTCAAGTGGCGTCTGACGATTGCCTCCTTCGACCTCTTGCTCGAAATAGCCAAGTTCTAGGTAATCTCCACGTTCTACTTCTCCAGCGATCGGTGGAATGATTCCCAGCAAGCTCTTCAAGAGAGTGGTTTTCCCGATCCCGTTGGCACCGATGATGGCTACCTTTTGATTGCGCTCAAACGTTAGGTTCAAAGGCTTGGTCAGAGGGCGATCATACCCAATCTGGAGATCCTTAGACTGGAAGATAAAGCGTCCCGGAGTGCGGGCATTTTTGAATTCAAAGGAGGGTTTTGGTTTCTCACTTTGCAGCTCAATAAGTTCCATCTTATCCAGCTTCTTCTGACGAGACATGGCCATATTCCGAGTAGCCACACGCGCCTTATTACGGGCTACGAAATCTTTCAAATCAGCAATTTCTTTTTGCTGACGCTCATAAGCCGCTTCTAATTGCGACTTCTTCATTTCATAGACTTCAAGGAATTGGTAGTAGTCTCCAGAATAGCGGGTTAACTGCTGATTTTCCACATGGTAGACGATATTAATCACATCGTTCAAGAATGGAATATCATGGGAAATGAGGACAAAGGCATTTTCATAATTTTGCAAATAGCGCTTGAGCCAATCGATGTGCTCTGCATCCAAGTAGTTGGTTGGCTCGTCAAGTAGCAAAATATCAGGTTTTTCTAGCAAGAGTTTGGCCAAGAGGACCTTGGTCCGTTGCCCACCTGACAAGGAGGTCACATCCGTCTCCATCCCAAAGTCCATGACCCCAAGAGCACGCGCCACTTCATCGATCTTGGCATCCAAGGTATAAAAATCACGACTTTCTAGACGTTCCTGAAGTTCTCCGACCTCTTCCATGAGAGCATCGACATCGGCTCCCTCTTCTGCCATGGCCATATAGAGGTCATTGATCCGAGCTTCTGCTGTGAACAACTCATCAAAAGCCGTCCGCAAGACATCGCGCACCGTTTGTCCTTCTTTTAGGACAGCGTGTTGGTCCAGGTAACCAGCAGTCACATACTTAGACCACTCCACCTTTCCTTCGTCTGGTTGCATCTTACCGGTCACGATGCTCATGAAGGTCGATTTTCCTTCACCGTTGGCCCCGACCAGACCGATATGCTCTCCCTTTAACAAACGGAAAGACACATCCTCAAAAATCGCACGGTCCCCAAAACCGTGACTCAAATTTTTCACTTCTAAAATACTCATGCTTGACTCTCTTTCATTGATTTCACTCGTATGATTATATCATCTTCACTGCAAAATGAAAAGGGAGCCCAACTCCCTTTAGAATATATATAAATAAATTATAAGTAAGATAGGTTACGCGATTTTGTCAAGAAATCAAAATAAGTTCTAACTTATGAATTTCATAAAGAATATACCGAAACTTTCCGCCGTGAGAAAAGTGCTAGAAACATTATTGTTTCTAGCACTCGGGAGTTTTGAGACCTTAGGCTCAAAACTAAGTCATGGAACTTCTTTGAAGTTCGCTGACGTCCGTACTCACCTAAGGAAAGCTTCTGGCATACTTTTATTATATATCTGAAGAAAATCCAACTCCCTTTTCTTTTACAAATCCAAGTCTGCGTAGGGTTTCCGGTAGCCCACTTGAACCACTTTTCCGTCTTTGACAAGTAGGGGGCGCTTGATCAGCATACCGTCTGAAGCAAGGAGATCCGCTGCTTCTTTCACTGTCAGTTGATCCACCTTATCTTTCAAGCCGAGTTCCCGGTATTTCATCCCGCTGGTATTAAAGAAAGACTTGATCGGTAGACCAGACGCTGCCATCCAGTCTTGCAATTCTTGACTAGTAGGTGTTTCGGTTACAATATTTTGGCTCTGAAACTCACATTGGAGACCATCCAATTCTGATTTAGCCTTTCGACAAGTCGAACATTTTGGATATTCAATAAAGGTATACATCGATTTCATTTCTCCTTCCAGGTAATTCCTTCGTGTTGTAAGAGCCAGCGTTTACGATCGAGTCCAGACGCATAGCCTGTCAATTCTCCATTTTTTCCCATCACGCGGTGACAGGGAACTAGGATCGACAAGGGATTGCGCCCAACTGCTTGTCCCACGGCCTGAGCAGAACCACAAGAAAGATCCTGGGCAAGCTGCCCATAGGTCTTGGTCTCACCATAGGGGATCTCTCTCAATAACTGCCACACCCGCTCTTGAAAAGCTGTCCCTTTTGGCGCTAATGGAAAGCTGATCGCAATTGGGGCCCCAGCAAAATAATGGTCCAACCACTCCTTCACCTTCTCATGATAGGGATGGAACTGCTCCAGCGCCCCAAAAGGATCAGGCGTATCTTCTTTCGAATCATAAAAATCAAGCTCTACAAGGCCTTCCTTACTGACAATGATCGAAAGAAGCCCCATAGGGCTTTCATAAAATTGTTTAAGATAGAGAGTCATTGTAGGCCGCTTCTGCTCTTTGGTCCCAGCGATCTTCTTCTGAGACCACTTGGAATAGACTCGTTTCTGCTTTTCGTTTGATCTTTTGATAAGCCAGACGGACTCCATCAATAGGGACCTTTCCACAATAATGGTAGCCCAATTTTTCAAGCAAATGTTGCATGACCAGATTATCCGGATGGGTATCGCAACGGAAATCCGGCCCTTTTTCCCCTTCGATTAAACCTTGAAGGAAGGTCTGAGCCACCCCTTTTCCAGCAGCTTCTTTGGCTACAGCGACACGGTGAAAAGTGACATACATATAG
>CABSQC010000147.1 GCA_902479835.1 uncultured Streptococcus sp.
GTGTAATATAATATAAAAAGTAAGAAAATGTTTCTTTGTGAAAAATTTAACAACAGAGATATTTGCTGAAACGAACAAAAGGAGGACAGGACATGTCTATTGTAATTGGTGCAGATGCTGCAGGATTAAGATTAAAAGATCTCGTGAAAGAGTTTCTTGTAAAAGAAAACTTCGATGTTGTGGATGTAACTGCTGAAGGTCAAGATTTTGTAGATGTGACACTTGCAGTTGCCAGCGAAGTGAACAAAAACGATCAAAATCTTGGAATCGTGATTGATGCTTACGGTGCTGGTCCATTTATGGTTGCAACTAAAATCAAAGGAATGGTAGCAGCAGAAGTTTCAGATGAACGATCTGCTTATATGACACGTGGCCACAACAATTCTCGTATG
The DNA here is from genome assembly GCA_902479835.1 of uncultured Streptococcus sp. Classification (GTDB taxonomy): domain Bacteria; phylum Bacillota; class Bacilli; order Lactobacillales; family Streptococcaceae; genus Streptococcus. Next base: position 393 of record CABSQC010000147.1, read on the forward strand.
ATTACCATGGGTGCTGAAATTGTTGGGGATGAATTAGCCAAGAACATTGCCAAAGGCTTCGTCAATGGTAAATACGACGGTGGTCGTCACCAAATCCGTGTCGATATGTTGAATAAGATGTGCTAATGAGAGGAGAATTCAAATGAGAATTGCAATTGGTTGTGATCACATTGTGACAAATGAAAAAATGGCTGTTTCTGATTTTTTGAAATCAAAAGGATATGAAGTGCTCGACTTTGGGACTTATGACCATACACGTACCCACTATCCAATCTTTGGTAAAAAAGTCGGTGAAGCCGTAGCAAGTGGCCAAGCGGACCTTGGTGTTTGTATCTGTGGTACAGGTGTTGGGATCAACAATGCTGTTAACAAAGTACCTGGTATCCGTTCTGCTTTGGTACGCGATATGACAACTGCTCTTTATGCTAAAGAAGAATTGAATGCGAATGTGATCGGCTTTGGTGGTAAAATTACTGGTGAATTGCTCATGTGCGATATCATTGAAGCATTCATCCACGCTGAATACAAACCAACTGAAGAAAATAAAAAATTGATCGCGAAGATCCAACATGTGGAAACCCATAATGCCCATCAAGCGGATGCTGATTTCTTTACAGAATTCCTTGAGAAATGGGACCGTGGTGAATACCACGACTAAGAGGTGACATATGATATTAACGGTCACGATGAACCCTTCGATTGATATTTCTTATCCTTTGGATGTACTCCAGTTGGATACAGTCAATCGTGTGGCTGAGGTGAGTAAGACAGCTGGTGGGAAAGGTCTTAACGTTACTCGTGTACTTTCTGAGATAAAGGATCCAGTGGCAGCGACTGGCCTACTTGGTGGTCGAACAGGGCAATTCATTCTCGATCATTTAGGAGAAGGAATAGAGGAACGTTTCTTTGAGATTGCTGGTGATACACGTAATTGTATCGCCATCCTTCACGAAGGCAAGCAAACAGAAATATTAGAAAAAGGCCCAACCATTTCTGAGAAAGAAGGGCAAGGTTTCCTTGACCATTACCGTCACTTGATCGATCAAGTGGAAGTGGTTGCTATCTCAGGTAGTCTTCCTGCTGGTTTACCAGTGGATTATTATGCTAGCCTTGTCAAGATTGCAAGGGAAGCTGGAAAATCAGTCGTGCTCGACTGCTCGGGAGCTTCTTTAGAAGCTGCCATTCAAGCAGATGTCAAGCCTACAGTCATTAAGCCCAACAATGAAGAGTTGTCTCAATTGTTAGGAAAAGAAGTGAGTAAGAATGTGGAAGACTTAAAAGAAGTTCTTCAGGATGCTCTCTTTGATGGCATCGAATGGGTGATTGTCTCCCTTGGAGCAAATGGCGCTTTTGCAAAGCACGGCGACGTCTTCTATAAGGTAGATATTCCTAAGATTGATGTCGTCAATCCAGTCGGATCTGGTGATTCGACTGTTGCAGGGATTGCATCTGGTCTCTATCATCATGAGAGTGACGCAGACTTGCTCAAGAAAGCAAATGTTCTTGGAATGTTAAATGCGCAAGAAGCACAAACAGGACATGTCAACATGGGGCACTATGATGCCTTGTATCAACAATTAATCGTAAAAGAGGTATAAAATGGTATTAACAGAACAAAAACGCAACTATTTGGAACGTCTTAGTACAAAAGACGGTGTTATTTCAGCTTTGGCCTTCGACCAACGTGGGGCTTTGAAACGCTTGATGGCCAAATACCAGGACACTGAGCCAACTGTAGCACAAATGGAAGAATTGAAAGTTCTTGTAGCAGATGAATTGACAAAATATGCTTCATCAATGTTGTTGGACCCAGAATATGGTTTGCCTGCTACGAAAGCCTTGGACAAAGATGCTGGGCTCTTGCTTGCATACGAAAAGACTGGTTACGATACATCTAGCACCAAACGCTTGCCTGACTGCTTGAACCTTTGGTCAGCAAAACGCATCAAAGAACAAGGCGCAGATGCTGTGAAGTTCTTGCTCTACTATGATGTAGATAGTGCAGAAGAACTCAACCAAGAAAAACAAGCTTATATCGAACGCATCGGTTCAGAATGTGTGGCAGAAGACATTCCATTCTTCCTTGAAATCTTGGCTTATGATGAAGGAATTGCAGATGCAACCTCTGCTGAATATGCAAAAGTGAAACCTCGTAAAGTCATTGAAGCTATGAAAGTCTTCTCAGATCCTCGTTTCAATATCGATGTATTGAAAGTAGAAGTTCCTGTCAATGTCAACTACGTGGAAGGTTTTGGAGAAGGTGAAGTTGTCTATAGTCGTGAAGAAGCTGCTGCCTTCTTTAAAGAACAAGAAGAAGCAACCAACCTTCCATACATCTACCTCAGTGCGGGTGTATCCGCAAAACTCTTCCAAGAAACTTTGGAATTTGCTCATGCATCAGGTGCTAACTTCAACGGTGTTCTTTGTGGACGTGCGACATGGGCAGGTTCAGTAGAAGCTTACATCAAAGATGGAGAAGCAGCTGCTCGTGAATGGCTTCGTACAGAAGGTCGTCAAAATATTGAAGAATTGAATGCGGTCTTGGCTAAAGTGGCAACACCTTGGACAGAACGCGTGTAAGAAACAAATTGTTATTGCCTCCTAAAGCAACATTTAGAACATTGGAAGGAAGAAATTCCTTCCAATGTTCTTCATTATTTTTAGGCTTTGTTTATTTTTTATAAAAAATGTTTAAAAATTTTCGCTGTAAGGGTTTACAAAATAAAAAACTTATGATAGAATAAGTTCATAAGTTAAATAGCAGTGAGCGTTACTAAGTTAGATTAGGCGTGACCACAAGTAGAT
>CABSQC010000148.1 GCA_902479835.1 uncultured Streptococcus sp.
GCTCGCAGTTATGCGGATATCCACGGTTTAATTGCCGCTTCACAGTTGAGTCCTTTTGTGAAACAAAAAAGTCTGGAAGTTTTTCTTGATATCGCAAAGGCCGAAGCAGCTGTGCATAACATGCCTGTCGAACAGATTCATTTCCATGAAATTGGAGCAATTGACTCCATCGTCGACATCGTTAGCTTTTTCATCCTAGTGGAATCGCTCGAGATCGACACAGTCTATTCCACTCCTCTCACGGAGGGAAGTGGAACGATCTCAGTTGCCCATGGGGAAATGCCAGTTCCAGTTCCTGCTGTCATGCAGTTGAGAAAGGAAACTACCATTCCGATCACTCAAGACTTCACCGTCAAAACAGAGTTGATCACCCCAACAGGGTTAGCCCTCTTGAAAGCAATGGACCCGATCTTTGAACCGATCCCATCCCACTTTGCCATCCAAAGTGTCGGCTATGGCTTTGGTAAAAGAGATACCGGAAAATTCAATGCTTTACGCGGTTCGCTATTGAAAGAAGACACCTCTCACAGCACCACTGTTGTTCATCGCACGGAAGATCAAATCGTTGAGATCACTACTACGATCGATGATCAAACTCCAGAGCAACTCGGTTATATTATCCACCGTTTCCTGGATGCTGGAGCTTTAGATGTCTACTATCGTAGCGTCGTTATGAAAAAGAATCGCCCTGGCTTTGAGTTGATTCTCTTGATTCAGGGAAGTCAGTTGGAAGATTTTTCAGCCCTCTTGTTCAAAGAAACCAGTACCATTGGTTTTCGATACCAACAAGTTGACCGCAAGGTCATGCAACGTCGGTTTGAACAAATCGATACAGAATTTGGAACCGTTACGGTTAAAATCAATCAGTACGGATCCATCACTAAGAAGACGCTTGAATACGAAGACTGTCAGCGTATTGCTACGGAGATGCAGTTGCCGATTCAAGAAGTTTATCACCAATTACAAAAATACATTTATTAATTTAGGAGACATTAATTAACATGACACATCAATTACTTGCAGAAGTTATGAGTACAGCTTTGATGATTATCTTCGGGGTTGGCGTACACTGTGACGACGTTTTGAAGAAAACAAAATATGCTGGAACTGGACACTTATTCGCGATCACTACTTGGGCATTCGGTATCACTGTCTGCTTGTTCGTCTTTGGCGGCGTTTCAATGAACCCTGCTATGGCTTTGCTTAAAGTCCTTCTTGGTAAATTGACAATCGCTCAATTCTTCCCAATTGCAATCGCTGAAATGATCGGTGCCTTCCTTGGAGCAGTCATTGCTTACTTTATGTATGCAGACCACTTCAAGATTTCTGAAGGTCAAATTGATGGTGTTGCTATCCGTAACATCTTCTCTACAAACCCTAACTGCCGTAACCTTCCACGTAACTACTTCGTCGAAGCGTTCGCAACATTTATCTTCTTGACATCTATCATGGCTGCTGAACATGCCAACGAAGCAATGCTTCCATTCACTGTTGGTTTGATCGTTTGGGCTATCGGTATGGGTCTTGGTGGTACTACAGGTTTCGCGATGAACCAAGCGCGTGACCTTGGACCTCGTTTCGCTTACCAAATCTTGCCAATCAAAGATAAAGTAAACAACGACTGGCAATATGGTCTTCTTGTACCAGGTACTGCTCCATTTGTTGGTGCTGTCCTTGCCTTCTTCTTCATCCGTTACTTCCTTGGAATCATGTAATGAGTTGATCAAAGAATCATTCAAAAGCAAGCATCGAAAGGTGCTTGTTTTTTGATTCCTTCATTTCCGAAGCCGTCCATAAAATGATATAATGGACAAAGCAAATCATGAAAAAACAAGAGAAGGAAGAACGACATGACTCATTTTCACACCATTGTCATTGGTGGTGGCCCAGCAGGTATGATGGCTACTATTGCTAGCGCCTCTTATGGCCAACCTACGCTACTGATCGAAAAAAATAAAAGGCTCGGTAAGAAACTTGCTGGTACCGGAGGAGGTCGCTGTAACGTCACGAATAACGGGACCTTAGACGATTTGATGGCCGGTATCCCTGGAAATGGCCGTTTCCTTTACAGTGTGTTTTCCCAATTTGATAATCATGATATCATCCAATTTTTTACCGATAATGGCGTCAAGTTAAAAGTCGAAGATCATGGCCGGGTCTTTCCTGTTAGTGATCAATCTCGCACCATTATTCAAGCCTTAGAAAATAAGATCCTTGAGCTAGGTGCTAGTATTGCCACCAACTGTGAAGTGGTCTCTGTCACCAAGCCAGAAGACATCTTCATCGTCAAATCATCTGAAAACACTTGGACAGCTGATAAGCTGATCGTTACGACTGGAGGAAAATCTTACCCTTCTACCGGCTCTACTGGCTACGGACACGAAATTGCCCGCCACTTCAAACATAGCATTACAGATCTAGAAGCGGCAGAAAGCCCTCTTTTGACAGATTTTCCACACAAGGCCCTCCAAGGGATCTCTCTGACAGATGTGACCCTCAGCTACGGCAAACACATCATCACACACGACCTTCTCTTTACCCATTTTGGACTTTCTGGCCCTGCAGCCCTTCGGATGTCCAGCTTTGTTAAAGGCGGGGAAATCTTATCTCTGGACCTCCTTCCGATCACTTCTTCCCAAGAGTTAAAAGACTTTCTAGAAGAGCATCGAGAAAAGGCCATTAAAAATAGCCTCAAAGCCCTACTTCCTGAACGGTTAGCTGATTTCTTGGCGCAAGGATTCCCTGAAAAAGCCAAGCAACTCACTCCTCCTCAGACAGAAGAGCTCATTCAAAAGATCAAAGAGTTGCCTATCCCCGTCACCGGGAAGATGTCTCTAGCCAAGTCCTTTGTGACCAAGGGCGGTGTCAGCCTCAAAGAAATCAATCCTAAAACCCTAGAAAGTAAGCTCGTCCCTGGACTCCACTTTGCAGGAGAAGTCCTCGATATCAATGCCCATACAGGCGGTTTTAATATCACATCCGCCCTCTGCACCGGTTGGGTAGCAGGGAGGCCTCATTACTTATAGAAATTCCCTAACTTTATTCTCCTCTTTTGAAATAAAAATTTTAAAAAATCTTTACAAGTTACTATTTTCTTTATTAAATGGATTGGTTTAAAATTTATTAAGGAGATTATTATAATTATGGG
>CABSQC010000149.1 GCA_902479835.1 uncultured Streptococcus sp.
CTTATAAGAATTCACCTCTCGCTTTGCAATGACACGTTGGATCTCTTCTTTCTGAACTGTTTTCATACCTTCCTCATTTCTAGCGAAAAAGGAGAAGCCACGACTCCCCCTCCATCTTTTATTTTCCTCTGAATTCTGCGAAGACTTGCAAGATCTTAGCAGCCACAGCTTGTGGTTGATTTTGTTTGGCTACCAATTGATCATCCGCATAAGGCCGAAGGGCTGGAAAATCACCAATTTGAACTGCATAAAGAGCTTTTTCAAAGAGCTCAATATCGTTTTGATCATTACCAAAAGCCACGAAATTTTCTCCACAGAGTTCTTCGACTGTTGTCGCTTTATGAGTGTTTGCTGGATTGAGATAGATACATTTTTCATGAGCATGATAACGAATGTGGGCCTTATTGGTCTTTTCAATTCGCTCGATGATCTCATCTACCAATTCCTCATGAGCACCCATATAGATCACAACCTTAATCGGATCCGTCAGGTCCTCTAAAGAACGATACTGGGCTTTTTTAAGGGGATCCACATTAGCAACAAAAGGAATCTTTTCCAAAATCTGTCCGCTATAATCAAAGGTATCATCCACAAAAAATGGTAGATTGTAATGGCGACAAAAGCCAAGGACTTCCCGATACACATCCTTGTCCAATTGTTCCTCATATACTAATTGCCCCTGACGATAGGCCAACCCACCATTTAAACCAATCACGAGTTGCTGACTCAATGGATCCCCTAAAAGACCCAAGCAGTCCCGGTAAGAACGTGCAGAAGCAAAGGCGACTTCATGACCAAATTCTTCTGCTCTCAATAAGACCTGTTTGATTTCATCATCGATTGTGACACCATCGAATGACAGGGTTCCATCTAAATCAAATACAAACTTCATCTTGTTCACACTTTCATTTTTTTAAGGCACGAACAGCTGCTTCGTAGGTCTGCTCCATCAGCATGGTGACGGTCATAGGCCCAACCCCTCCTGGTACCGGAGTAATATGACTGGCCAAAGGTGTAACAGAGTCAAAATCGACATCCCCACACAATTTGCCATTTTCATCGCGATTCATTCCGACGTCAATAACAACGGCGCCTTCTTTCACGAAGTCTGCTGTTACAAATTTCGCACGACCGATCGCAACAACCAAGATATCTGCTCTTCTAGCAATTTTAGGCAGATGATGGGTCCGAGAATGGGTCAAGGTTACCGTCGCATTTTTGGCGAGGAGCAACTGCGCCATGGGTTTTCCAACGATATTGGAACGACCAATCACGACTGCTCGCTTCCCTTCTAGATCAATCCCGTACTCTTTGAACATCTCCATGATCCCAGCAGGCGTTGAAGGCACCATGAGAGGATTTCCAGCCCATAAGCGTCCCATATTCAATGGATGAAAGCCATCCACATCTTTTGTCGGATCAATGGCTAAAAGGACTGCATCCGCATCGATATGCTTAGGCAGTGGCAACTGCACTAAGATTCCATGCCAAAGAGGATCTTGATTGTAGTGTTCGATCACTTCTAATAATTCAGCTTGGCTGATGCTTTCAGGAAGTCGTCTCACTTCACTCCGAAAGCCTGCCGCAATAGCAGAGCGCTCTTTATTTCTTACATAGATTTTGCTAGCTGGATTATCTCCTACCACGATGACAACGAGGCCAGGTACAACTCCTGTCTCTTCTTTTAATCGTGCTGTTTTCTTCGCAATCTCACCCTGTAATTTTGTAGCGAGCGCCTTCCCATCAATGAGTGTCGTCATATCAATTCTCTTTCTAGTCAAGTAATGAAAATAGTCCTCTCTATTATAGCAGATTTCAACTCTCAAACCTAACTGTTCCTAATTAGAATTTCTTATAGACGAAAACTATAGCCAGATGGACAAAAAATGAGCTTGAGACCACCCCAAACTCATCCACACAGCTGCTTAGTAAAGCAATTCATAAATTTCCATTGCAATTAAATCAATGCTATCAAATGTATAGGTTTCACGCGCTTCAACATCACGAAGTGTAAAGGTTGAACCTTCTTCTTCATTGTGGTTGTAGGCTACTTCAGCGACAACAACACCGTCACGTTCAAAATTACGTTTCAAGTTTCCACCGTCTTTTGTCATCGTCTCCAAACGGTTGATAATCCGTACTAAATGTGATTCCATTTTATTTCTCCTCTTTACTTTCTACTCTCCTATTTTATCATAAAAGAGAAAGCTCTTCCAATAAAAATTCACATTTTTCCATTGATTTGCTCTCTTCTTCAATCCTTAGCGACATTCCGTAGTAAATTCTTGCAAACTTCTAGAATACTGATATAATGAAACTATAAATCTTTGACTATTTTTGACCTTTTAAAAATAGGATCGTCTCTTGATGGAAAACCATCAAAAACCTACTGTGAGGTATGTATATGCTTTGTCAAAATTGTAAAATAAATGAATCAACCATCCATTTATATACAAATGTAAATGGACGTCAGCAGCAAGTAGACCTCTGTCAAAATTGCTATAAAATTATGAAAACAGACCCAAATAACAGCTTCTTGAAAGGCATGACCCAACGGAGCCAACTCACTGGAGATCCTTTTGAAGATTTCTTCAATAACCTTGGAAACTTCCAAAGTCCGCAAGAACCTCAAACTCCTCCAACTCAATCCGGAGGCAGTTATGGAGGTGGCGGCTACGGCCAAAACAATAACCGTGGTGGTGGTCAAGACCCTCGTCAAGCACGCCCTCAAAAGCCAAAAGGTCTTTTAGAAGAGTTCGGCATCAATGTCACAGAGATTGCCCGCAAAGGGGATATTGACCCTGTCATTGGCCGTGATGAGGAGATTATCCGTGTCATCGAAATCCTCAACCGTCGAACCAAGAACAATCCGGTTCTGATTGGGGAACCTGGTGTCGGAAAGACTGCCGTTGTGGAAGGCCTGGCTCAAAAAATCGTTGATGGCGACGTTCCACATAAATTGCAAGGAAAAGAAGTCATCCGCTTAGACGTCGTGAGCCTCGTTCAGGGCACAGGCATTCGTGGTCAATTCGAAGAACGCATGCAAAAATTAATGGATGAAATTCGTCAACGAGAAGATGTTATTCTGTTCATCGACGAAATCCATGAAATTGTTGGTGC
>CABSQC010000150.1 GCA_902479835.1 uncultured Streptococcus sp.
GTGATAATCTATGGTAAAATGGAGGCACTGTTTATGGTTGATAAAGAGCTAATTGCAGAAATTAAAAACAGTGTAAACATTGTTGAAGTTATTGGAGAAGTTGTTTCTTTGACCAAGGCTGGCCGTAATTTTTTAGGGCTCTGTCCTTTTCATGGTGAAAAGACTCCTTCTTTTAATGTCGTTGAAGACAAGCAGTTTTACCATTGTTTCGGATGTGGTCGCTCGGGAGATGTCTTTAAGTTTATTGAGGAATACCGTGGAGTCGCTTTTATGGATGCGGTCCAGATCGTAGCAGAAAAAGCGGGTATTGCGCTTCAGTACCAAGCAAGGCCGGCTCAACCAACGTCTATCAATCCCAACCAAGAACTTTATGAGATTCATCAGGAAGCCAGTAAGTTCTACCAGGCGATTCTGATGACGACAAAGATGGGAGAAGAAGCGCGAAATTATCTGTATGAACGTGGATTGACGGATGAGGTCATCCGACATTTTCAATTGGGCTTAGCCCCAGCAGAAGGGAATTATCTCTATCGAAATCTCTCTGAGAAGTTCTCTGAGAAAGTGATTACCGATTCGGGGTTATTCACAATCTCAGATGCTGGAACAGTTTTTGATGCCTTTCAGGATCGGATTATGTTTCCTTTGACGGATGATAGTGGACGTGTCATTGCTTTTTCTGGTAGACTGTGGAAACTAACGGATGATGGCAGTCATCAAGCCAAGTACAAGAATAGTCGAAGTACCCGTCTATTTAATAAGAGTTATGAACTTTATCATTTGGATCAAGCTAAGACGAGCGCCAAAAAGCAACATGAAATGTATATCATGGAAGGCTTTATGGATGTCATTGCGGCTTATCGAGCTGGGATTGAAAATGCAGTCGCCTCTATGGGGACAGCCTTGACACCAGAGCACGTCCAGCACCTGTCTCATTTTACCAAAAAGGTCATTTTGACCTATGATGGGGATAAGGCGGGACTTGAAGCAACCGCTAAGGCCTTGGATGTCTTGCAGGATCTGGAGTTGGAGATCGTCCGTATCCCTGATCAGATGGATCCCGATGAGTACCTCAAAAAGACCTCCCCAGAAGATCTAGCTTCCCTCTTGAAGAATTCGCGGATCAGTAAGGTTGAATTCTTGATGCACTACTGGAAACCCCAGTATATTGAGAACTTACAGGCACAGATTGAGTTTGTCGAGAAGCTGGCACCGATGATCGCCCAGACGCGCTCCATCACAGCGCAAAACACCTATATTTATAAGTTGGCAGATTTATTGCCAGACTTTGATTATTTGCAGATTGAGCAGATTGTCAATAATTGTCGCTTGCATCAACGGCAGGAGGATCAAAGTGGTGGACGATCAAGAACGTCGAATTTTTCAGTCGATCTCCTGCCTAATCGTGGGATGACGCGCTTGATCAAGGCGGAAAATCATTTATTAAGTAGGATGAAAGATTTTCCAATGGTGCTTAATGATTACCGTTTGCGACCTGATTTTGTCTTTGACACACCGGAGTTACAGATCTTGTACCAATTACTCTGTCAAAATGGAGAAGTCACATCTCAGGATTTGTCCGAGCAACCTGAAGGGGTCCAGCACGCCTGGTACCGGATGGTAGAAGAAGATTTGCCAGAAGAGATAGCGGATGGTGAATTAGAAGAAGTGGAAGAAACGCGAAATCGTGAGCTTCTTCGCAAAGAAAGTCAACAAATTGGAAATAAAGTGAAGGAAGCTTCCTCGACAGGGGATGCGGAAAAAGCTTTATTGGAACTCGAGCGTTTGATCGCTCAAAAAAGAAGAATGGAGTAGGAATGGCTAAAGAACAAAAAGATATTACAACATTGGACGTTCAAATTGCAGAGTTTATTCGCAGCCACAAGAAAAGTGGAACTGCAACAGATGATGAAATTAATGACAAGTTGGTTATTCCATTCACACTAGATGCAGATGGGATTGAAGATCTTTTGCAACGGATTCAAGATGCAGGAATTTCGATCACGGATAAAGATGGTAACCCAAGTGCGCGTGTGTTGAACAATGAAGAAGAGCCAGAATTGTCAGATGAGGAATTGCTTGGAAGCAACTCTGCCAAGGTCAACGACCCAGTACGGATGTACTTGAAAGAAATTGGGGTTGTTCCTCTTTTGACAAATGAAGAAGAACAAGAATTGGCTATCTTAGTGGAACAAGGTGACTTGGAAGCCAAGCAACGTCTTGCAGAAGCCAACCTTCGTTTGGTTGTATCCATTGCGAAACGTTACGTTGGTCGTGGAATGCAATTTTTGGATTTGATCCAAGAAGGAAATATGGGCTTGATGAAGGCCGTTGATAAGTTTGACTATACCAAAGGGTTCAAGTTCTCTACCTATGCTACTTGGTGGATTCGTCAGGCTATCACTCGTGCCATTGCAGACCAAGCACGGACCATTCGGATCCCTGTTCACATGGTGGAAACCATTAACAAGTTGGTTCGTGAACAACGCAATCTCTTGCAAGAATTGGGACAAGACCCAACGCCTGAACAAATCGCTGAACGCATGGATATGACGCCTGATAAGGTGCGTGAAATCTTGAAGATTGCCCAAGAGCCTGTTTCGTTGGAAACGCCAATCGGGGAAGAAGACGATAGCCATTTGGGAGATTTCATCGAAGATGAAGTGATTGAAAATCCAGTAGACTACACCACTCGTGTGGTTCTACGTGAACAATTAGATGAAGTCCTCGATACCCTGACAGACCGTGAAGAAAACGTACTTCGTTTACGTTTCGGTTTGGATGATGGAAAAATGCGGACCTTGGAAGATGTGGGTAAAGTCTTCAACGTGACCCGTGAACGGATCCGTCAGATCGAAGCCAAAGCCCTCCGTAAACTCCGCCACCCAAGCAGAAGCAAACCATTGCGTGATTTTATTGAGGATTAAAAATGTCCGGGGGACATTTTTAACGGTCGCCTAGAAATAAAAAAGCGACCTAGGTCCGGGGGACATTTTTAACGGTCGCCAAGAAATGAAAAAGCGACCTATGTCCGTGGGACCTTTTTAACCCGAGCTAAGCAATTCTATCGAGAGTAACATAACAAAA
>CABSQC010000151.1 GCA_902479835.1 uncultured Streptococcus sp.
CAATTAGATTGATTTGACTCTTGTTGTTGTGGACAAATTGCCCGATAATTCCTGGGAATTGCTTGACAAAAATCTCGGTCAAGGCCATGTCTAGTATAAAGGTCCCAGAGCGCGCAATCGCAAATCGGATCAAGCGCTGAAACCAGCCCTTTCTTTCTTGTTTAAAGACAATGGTATCGTTGGTCGCAAAGGCAAAGAGGATCCCAGCAATGTTTCCAATTGCGGTCGCTAATCGTTCATCACGAGACACATGATAGATGAAGAGGCGGGTTCCTACGGAAACAATGGTTGTGGCAACTCCAAAAAAGAGATAGGATAAAATCTCATTATCAAAAAATTTTTTAATTAGTGTTTTCATAAATTCAGTCTACCATAAAACCTCAAAATATGCTATACTTGAAAGGTTGAAGAAATCAAGACTTCAACCCTTGGCGCTTAAGATCCTTTCGCCAAGCATATTACACGCGGGAAAACCGCTAAAGGAGAATAGATGAAACAGTTAACTGCTCGTGATATGGCACAAATTGCCATTGTTGCTGCGATTTATATCGTATTGACCATTACCCCACCTCTCAATGCGATGGCCTACTATGGCTATCAATTCCGTGTTTCGGAGATGATGAATTTCTTAGCCTTCTACAATAAGAAGTACTTGATTGGGGTGACGCTTGGTTGTATGATTGCTAACTTATTTAGTTTTGGATGGATCGATGTCTTTGTCGGTGGAGGTTCAACCTTTGTCTTCTTAGGACTTGGACTCATTCTATTTGGTCGATTCAAAAACAAGTTCTTGTTTGACGGTCTTATTCGCTTGGACCATTTCTTGTTTGCGATTTTCTTTTCCATCTCCATGTTTACGATTGCCTTGGAACTATACTACCTTCAAGGCCAACCATTCTTCTATAACTGGTTGACTATGGGATTGGGTGAATTCGCATCCTTGATTTTTGGAGCGATTGTGATCAATCAACTTTCTAAACGGATTGATTTTACAAAATAAGAAAAGGGAGCTCTGGCTCCTTTTTTTCATGCTAAGAATGCAGTAAATTCAAGGCTAAATTAAGATTTTATGATAAAATAAGAACATGAAAACCAGAATGAAAGAATTAGTGGAATTACTCAATCGATATGCTTACGAGTATTACACAAAAGACGCTCCATCTGTTTCAGATAGTGAATACGATCAATTATATCGGGAGTTGGTGGAACTAGAAACAGCTCATCCAGATGAGATCTTCCCAGAGAGTCCAACTCACCGTGTAGGTGGTGTGGTTTTAAAAGGTTTTACTAAATACCAGCATCAGTATCCCCTTTATAGTTTGCAGGATGCTTTTTCACGTGAAGAATTGGAAGCTTTTGATCAGCGTGTTCGTAAGGAATTTCCTTCTATCAGCTATGTATGCGAGTTGAAGATCGATGGCTTGTCCATTTCCCTCACCTATGAAAATGGTGTCCTTGTAACAGGAGCAACACGTGGGGATGGTTCTGTCGGTGAGGATATTACAGAGAATCTCAAGCGGGTCAAGGACATTCCTTTGGTGTTACCAGAGCCAGTGAACATCACAGTTCGAGGCGAGTGCTACATGCCACGGGCTTCCTTTGATCGGGTCAATCAGATCCGTCAAGAAAATGGCGAGCCTGAGTTTGCTAATCCGAGGAATGCTGCTGCAGGAACGCTTCGCCAATTGGATACGAAAATCGTGGCCAAGCGAAATCTTGCAACTTTCTTGTATCAAGAAGTGAGCCCGACAGATCAAAGCAGTCAGGAAGGCGTGCTTGAGAAATTAGCCCGCTTAGGCTTTGTCGTGAACCAAGAGCGAGTGCTGGCTGAGGATATGGAGCAAATTTGGGACTTTATCCAAAAAGTAGCTCAGCTTCGAGAGGATTTTCCCTACGATATCGATGGGATCGTCATCAAGGTCAATGACCTAGCTGTTCAAGAAGAACTAGGCTTTACCGTTAAGGCTCCTAAATGGGCTGTCGCCTATAAGTTTCCAGCTGAAGAAAAAGAAGCGAAAATCCTATCGGTAGATTGGACGGTTGGACGAACCGGTGTTGTGACGCCAACTGCCAATCTAACTCCAGTCCAGCTAGCAGGAACTACCGTTAGTCGGGCAACCTTGCACAATGTGGACTATATTGCTGAAAAGGATATTCATCAGGATGATACCGTCATCGTCTACAAGGCGGGTGATATCATTCCTGCGGTCTTGCGTGTTGTCAAAGATAAACGGGTATCTGATCAAGCATTAGCCATTCCAACTCATTGTCCGAGCTGCCAGAGTGAGTTGCTTCATTTTGAGGATGAGGTGGCTCTTCGCTGTATCAATCCACTCTGTCCAGCACAGATTAAGGAAGGATTGAACCACTTTGCAAGTCGGGATGCTATGAATATCATAGGCTTGGGTCCAGCTGTTGTAGAGAAACTCTTCGCAGCTCAGTTGGTAGAGGATGTAGCTGGGATCTATCGTCTGACAGTCGAGGATCTATTGACCTTAGAAGGCTTTAAAGAAAAATCTGCTGAAAAACTCTATGAAGCCATTCAAGCTTCAAAAGAAAATTCAGCTGAGAAATTACTCTTTGGTTTGGGGATCCGCCATGTCGGTAGCAAGGTTAGTCAAATCTTGCTCCAAGAATTCCATGACCTTGATCAATTGGCTACAGCTGATCCAGAACGGATTGCCAGCATTGACAGTCTCGGTATGGTCGTGGCTGAAAGCCTCAAGCGTTATTTCGCACAAGAAGGATCCAAGCGCCTATTGCAAGAGCTCAAAGAAGCTGGCGTCAATATGGCTTATCTTGGTGAGAAAGTCGCTGCTGATGCGGCCCTATCAGGAATGACAGTCGTTTTGACTGGGAAGCTAGAGCGACTCACACGTTCAGAAGCAAAGGCAAAATTAGAAAGTCTGGGCGCTAAGGTAACTGGATCGGTTTCCAAAAAAACAGATTTGGTCGTTGCAGGTAGTGACGCTGGTAGCAAGTTAACCAAAGCACAGGAATTGGGAATCGAGGTAGAGGATGAGGCCTGGCTTGAATGTTTCTAGAGGATCTTTATGGTCGAACGAATCACAAAATCACGTTTAA
>CABSQC010000152.1 GCA_902479835.1 uncultured Streptococcus sp.
TTGTAGGAGTTCTGTTAACATCATTGGTGATCTTACACAATCTAAAGGATACTAAAAAAGACAATGTCTTTCGAATTGGGATTTCCCAGTACATCACCCATAAGTCGCTCGATGCGACACGAAAAGGCTTTATCGAGGAGTTGAAAAAAGGAGGCTATGTAGATGGGAAAAATATTCAGATCGATTTCCAAAATGCTCAAGGGGAGCAACGAAATCTGAAAAATATTTCTAAACAATTGGCAGAAGAAAGTGATCTAGTTTTTGCGATTGCAACCCCTTCTGCACAAAGTTTGGCTAATACCACTAAATCAACACCTATTGTCTTCTCAGCTGTGACCGACCCATTGGCAGCGAAATTGGTGAAAAACTTGAAAGAACCAGGTGGCAATATCACAGGGACAAGTGACCAGTCAGAAGATGCGATCGCTACACAGGTAGACATGATTAAGCAAGTGCTTCCAACGGCGAAAACAGTTGGGATTCTCTATACGCAAAGTGAGCCTAACTCCGTCGTCCAAAAAGACAATGCGAAGAAGATCCTAGAAGCTAAAGGCTATCAAGTGGTTGAAAAAACAATTCTCGATAGTAACAATGTGAAAGCTGCAGCAGACAGTATCATGTCAGAAGCAGATATCGTCTTTGTTCCGACAGACAATATTATCTCTTCTACAATGGAAACTGTAAAACAGGTTTCCCTCAGCCATAAGGTGCCCGTTTTTGGTGGATCTGCTGAGATGGTGGCCACTGGTGGTTTGTACAACTTTGGTACCGATTATGAGGAATTGGGGAGACAAGCTGCTCGGATGGCTATTCGCATCATGAAGGGTGAGAAACCTGGAAAAGTCGCAGTTGAAACACCTGAAAAATTAGAATTGCATACCAATAAAGAGATGGCTAAAGAGCTTGGAATTGATATTAGCTCGTTGAAGGTAGAAAAATAGGAGGTTTGAGATGAATTTCGTTTTATCAAGTTTATCAGAAGGTTTATTGTGGTCGATCATGGCGATCGGTGTTTACTTAACATTTCGAATTTTAGATATTGCCGATATGACGGCAGAAGGAGCCTTTCCACTTGGGGCAGCAGTTGTAGCCTCCCAAATTCAAGCAGGAAGAAACCCTTGGTTGGCGACTTTGATGGGCTTCCTAGCAGGAATGATCGCAGGATTGGTTTCTGGGGTTCTCCATACAAAAATGAAAATTCCAGCCCTCTTGACAGGGATTGTCACTTTGACCGGTCTCTACTCTATCAATATCAAAATCATGGGGGGAGTTCCCAATCTCTCTATTGGCGATGCCAGTACCATTTTCAAGAGTGTCATGAAATTTGGACTTTCTAATGAAGAAGCTGTCTTTTTGATTAGTATTTCCTGCTTGATCATCGTCTGTATCTTGTTGACCCTCTTAATGAAGACGCAACTTGGCTTGGTTTTGCGCTCGACAGGTGATAACATCCCAATGAGTGAGGCTAATGGGGTCAATGTAGATAACATGAAGATATTGGGCTACATGATTTCCAATGGATTGATTGCCCTTTGTGGCGCTATGTTTGCTCAAAATGATGGTTTCTCAGATGTGACTTCTGGGACAGGGACGATCGTGGTTGGCTTGAGTGCGGTGATTATCGCTGAGGTTTTGATCCACGAATTGACCATTGGTTGGCGCTTGCTTTCAATCGGGGTTGGAGCCATTGTTTACCGTTTGATTATCTTAAATATTTACGAGATCCCAAATCTCGATCAAAATATGGTTCGTCTCTTCAATGCGATCTTGCTCGCAATTGTCTTGTTCGCTCCTGAGGCGCAAAAACGTCTTCGTGTTCGCGGATTGAAGTTAGGAAATAAGTAGGAGAAAAGTATGGCAACATTATTATCAATTGAAGGTATTCATAAGACATTTGAAGCAGGAACGGTTAATGAAAACCACGTCTTAAAAGGCTTGGATCTCCAAGTAGAAGAAGGGGACTTCATTTCGGTTATCGGTGGAAATGGAGCTGGGAAATCAACCTTGATGAACATCTTGGCAGGAAATCTGGTCGTGGATGAAGGAGATATCTTGCTAGAAGGTAACTCCATCAAAAATACGAGTGTTCGTAAGCGTGCGAAAGATATTGCTCGTGTCTTCCAAGATCCTAAAATGGGGACGGCTTCTCGTTTGACCATTGAAGAAAATATGGCCATTGCCCAACGTCGTGGAAAATCTCGTGGTTTGAGCTGGGGCGTTCGGGAGAAGGATCGCGAATTATTTCGTGAAGCCTTGAAGGAACTGAATATTGGTTTAGAGAACCGTCTCAAAGTCGATACTCAATATCTATCTGGTGGGCAACGTCAAGCTTTGACTTTGGTCATGGCAGCCTTGGTTAAACCCAAACTCTTGCTTCTGGATGAACATACCGCAGCGCTTGATCCCAAGACCAGTGAAATGGTCATGGAATTGACACAAAAGATCGTGGAAAGCCATGATTTGACAACCTTGATGATTACGCATGATATGAACCATGCTATCGAATACGGCAACCGCTTGATCATGCTCTACCAAGGCAAGATCGTTGTCGACGTCAAAGGAGAAGAAAAGAAAAACCTAACGGTTGAAGATTTGATGCGCCTCTTCCAACAAAACAGTGGTGAAACTTTGGTGAGTGATGAATTGGTCTTAGGATAAAATAAAAGGATGGGAACTCCATCCTTTCAAATGATGACAAAGTCATCTTAGAAACTTTTCTTAGGTGAGTACGGACGTCAGCGAACTTCGAAGAAGTTCCATGACTTAGTTTTGAGCCTAAGGTCTCAAAACTCCCGTGTGCCTGAAATAATTGTACTTCAGGCACATTTCTCACGGCGAAAAGTTTCTATTGAAATGAACCTAATAGTATATATTTTTGATTTTTCAACATCACTTAGGTTGTTTTATGTAAATGCAATTTGTCCATATTCTAAAAAATTGATTCAGAAGGTTTTTCTGAACCGATTTTTTTTATTTCCTCCGCTCTGCATAGTCGACAAAATG
>CABSQC010000153.1 GCA_902479835.1 uncultured Streptococcus sp.
CTTCATTCTTAATGCCACCTTCTACAGGATTATATCGAACAGCACGCAAGCTACCTTCAACTAGAGTTAAACCATCTCCAAATTTGTCTTTAATGACCATTCCACGGAGGATATCTTGACGAGCATTTAAGAGAATACGCCATTTGACAATGGTCGGATCAGACTTATCTTGGTAGCCATATTTCATCTCATAGTCTCCAGCTTCCCCATCTGTTTTTTCATAATTCAATGAAAAATCCGTATTTCCAAGTTTAAATTGGATTGGGGATGTTTTAGTGACCACTTCGGAATCTACTTTTACATCAAAATGCAAGGCAACTCGTTTATTGAGTGGATGAGATACGAAATAATCATTAAAGGTAACGGTCACTGTTTTCTTAGCTGTATCAACGACAGCTTTCCCCACCGACTGACCATTTGATTGGCCTTCCTCAAGAACATTGAATTCCAATGCTGTGTAGAGGGTTAATTCTTTTGGTAAGCTAAGTGTTAAGGTATCACCAGCTTGAATGGCTTGCGAATCAGGGAAGGTCAAAGAAATACTTGCTGACAATTTTTCATTTGTCAACACCTTGCTGCCATTCGTTAAAGGATTGCCATCTTTCGTTAAGCTTGCTGTCTGTGTATAAGATGAGACTTCTGCGGCCTGAATTGTTTTAGTCAAACCAGCTGTGAATAGAATCGTTAGCACTAAGACAAGTGACCATACAATTTGACGGACCTGTTTCATAATTTCCTCCTCTGCTCGCCTATTTGCGAGCCATGTTTTTTACAAGATTAAAGTCCGATTTCGGCTTGAACAACTGCAGCAATGGTATCCACATAGTAGTCTACTTCTTCATGAGTTGGTGCTTCTGCCATCACACGAAGGAGGGGTTCGGTTCCACTTGGACGCACAAGGATACGACCATTTCCTGCCATTTCCGCTTCCATTTTTTCAATGATTTCACGAATAGCAGGCACTTCCATCGCCTTGTCTTTCATGCTATTTTCAACTCGGATATTAACAAGCTTTTGTGGGTAAATGGTTACTTCTGCAGCCAATTCAGATAATTTCTTACCAGTTTCTTGCATGATTTTGGTTAATTGAACGCCTGTTAATTGGCCATCCCCAGTCGTGTTGTAATCCATGATGACTACATGACCGGACTGTTCCCCACCAAGGTTATACCCAGATTTGCGCATTTCTTCGACCACATAACGGTCTCCAACGGCTGTGATTTCTTTTTGAATCCCCTTCGCATCTAATGCCTTGTGGAAACCGAGATTGGACATGACGGTTGTAACGATCGTATTTTTTTCAAGCAAGCCCTTGCTTGAAAGATACGAACCGATGATGTACATGATCTTATCCCCGTCTACGATTTCTCCATTTTCATCCACTGCAATCAAGCGATCACTATCTCCGTCAAAGGCAAGACCAATCGCTGCACCTACTTCTTTCACTTTCTCTTGCAAGTGTTCTGGGTGAGTAGAGCCAACCCCATCATTGATGTTCAAACCATCTGGGTTTTCACCGATGACGGTCAATTGAGCTCCTAAATCTGCAAAGATTTGACGAGCACTGGTAGAGGCTGCACCATTTGCTGTATCTAAGACCACGTGCATGCCCTCGAGTTGGACACCTGTCGATACAAGGAATTCTTGATACTTACGCAAGCCTTCTGGATATTCCATGACCGTTCCTAAACCTTGCGCACTTGGACGTGGAAGGGTATCTTCAGCGGCATCAAGCAAGGCTTCAATTTCAAGCTCGCGATCATCATCCAATTTGAAACCATCACCACCAAAGAATTTGATTCCATTGTCCAAGGCTGGATTGTGGCTAGCAGAAATCATAACGCCGGCGCTGGCTTTTTCCGTACGAACCAGATAGGCAACACCTGGCGTTGCAATCACACCCAACTTATAAACGCGAATCCCAACTGATAAGAGACCAGCGATCAAAGCATGCTCCAGCATTTCACCAGAAATACGCGTATCACGTCCAACAAACACCAAAGGTGTTTCTTCTTCATGTTGGCTCAACACGTAACCACCGAAACGACCCAACTTAAAGGCTAATTCTGGCGTTAATTCTACATTTGCTTCTCCACGGACACCGTCCGTTCCAAAATATTTACCCATTTTTGATTACCTTTTTACTTTCTAATCACTTGAACTGGAAGAGGTCGACGACGAACTGCTAGAACTTGACGTAGACGAGCTACTCTTTGTGGTCACTTGTATCCGTGTTTCACTCGGATTAACCAAGCCTGGTAGAATATTTCCTTGAGCATCCACTGCATTTAAGGAAATGGTTCCACTATAATTTCCACTGATGATCTCACTGGATGGGAAGACTGCTTGGACATGATCAATACGACTTAAGGTTTCTTGATCACTCGTCACTTCCACCTTAGTTTTTTCAAGAGAAATATCCGTTACCGTAATTCCATCCACAATTTGATTATCCGGGATCGTGGCTCTAACTGCAAACGATTTTCTCGCTTTCTTCCCAATTTTTACAGAAACTTTCTGAGGTTCTACGGTTGCTGTCAAACCAGCTGGAAGATCTTCCACAATCAACGGCACTTCAACGGTACCTTCCTTGACCTTACGAAGATCCGCTACCACGCGAAACTTCCTAGTTCCCGGTTGCATCTCACTTGCAAGTGCGACCCGGTTTGAACCCTTTAGAAAGACTGTTACCTCGGATGTCAAGCCACTGACAAAATATGTCTTGTCATTATACTTGGCATCAATTGGAATATTGGTCAAGGTATTGGTGTAGGTCTCTGAGCTCACTTGTCTAGCGCTACTATTATTTTGAAAATTAAAGGAAGACGCATTGATAAATAAGATAAAGGACAATAAGACGGAGGCTAAAACATAAAGAAATTCTTTTTTCGATCTCATTTTGTTACCCTCCCAAATAGACGCTCTTTCCAACTAGTCGTTTTAGTCTCTTCAGGACCCAAGAAGGATCTCAATTCTGCCTCGAACTCTTCTAAAG
>CABSQC010000154.1 GCA_902479835.1 uncultured Streptococcus sp.
GACGCAGTGGTTGAGTGGGCTCTACTACGCTGATTTCATCAGCTTTTACAGCCCTACTCAACTGTGCGGAGGTGGGACGACGAAATCGAATTCTAACGAATTACCGATTTCTGTCCCACTCTCTCTTGTTTCGTCCCTTATTGCTTGGTTAAAACGATAATCCCTTGATCATCCTCTGCTTGCTCCAGATCTTCTAGCGACAACTGATTCCCTTCGATCCGATAGCGATAGGGTTCATCCCCGATACGCATGGATTGATTGACCGGATCAATACTGACCTCTTTGGTCTCTTCTTCTCCATCAGCATCTTGTACCGTAAACGTGCCTTTTCGCCCCGTCACAACTAAGAGAATCGTATTTTCCTCGTCCTGTCCTCGATAACTGCCATCTATGGACACTCCTTCTTTCTGTTCTTTACTCGCAGAAGTCATAGTCTGTGATGAAGTTGACGTCTGTTTGCTCGAAGTCTGTGTTGCTTTTTCTTGCTGGCTACAAGCAGTCAGGAAAAGAGCTACCGCCAAGGTCAGTATAGACATGATTTTTTTCATTAAGATCGACTCCTTTCGCCATAACCGTATACTATCTACCACCAGTATACGCCAAGAAAGTCTTTAGGTCAATTGTTTACCCCTCTAATAAAAATGCCCTTACTTCTGCAATAAAATACAAGGAACCTGTCACAAATAAAACCTCATCTGGATGGCTCTGATCCATAAACTCTTTGATATAGGCCTTGTAGTCAGCCACATAAGGCAGGTCTTGTCGATCACCCTGCGCCACCACTTCTCCGTAATGGAAGGTCGTCAAAATCAATTCAGCTTCTGGCAATCCCGCTTGAAGCGTTTGGAGCATCCCACTATAATCTTTTCGCTTGAGGGCCCCAAATAAAATCTTCACGCGTCTTCCTGCCAAACTATTGGCAAACTCGATCAAGCGTAACATAGCATGAGGATTATGAGCGCCATCCAGATACACCTGGTCACCAAACAACTCTAGACGTCCCGGCCACCGCGTCTCTTGCAAGGCTCGCTTGACCTGCTCCATATCCACTACTTGATCTAGTCCCTCCATATAGAGGAGAAAGGCCTCCAGAGCTACTGCAGCATTTTCCCGTTGGTAATCACCCTTCAAACCCAGAGACGGCAAGACAAGTTCCACGTTTTCATTCCAAAAGCGATCCTGCTCTATGCCAAAATCTTTCTGGAAGGCGTGGAGACCCACAGCCAATTGCTCCGCTTTTTCTTGACAAACAGCTATAGCATCATCCGATAAGGGACCCACCACAGCTTTCTTGCCCTTCTTAAAGATTCCTGCCTTTTGCTGGGCGATTTCCGCAATCGTCCCTCCCAGTGTTTCCTGGTGATCGAGACCAACCGAAGTGATCACTGCGATTTCTCCTGTCACTACATTGGTGGTATCTAGTAGCCCTCCGATGCCAACTTCCAATAAGACCACGTCCACTGCTTGTTCCTTAAAATACAAGAGGGCCATGAGGCAGATAATCTCAAAATAAGAGAGTTGGTCCTGGGTTTGAAGCAAGGTCTGCTCCATTTGTTGGACTTCTTGGCCAATCCGAGTAAAATCTTCATCTGAAATCGGCTGATCCCCAATACAAATCCGATCATGGATACTGATCATATGAGGAGAAGTAAAGGTCCCAACCTTCTTTCCGTGAGCCATCAACAATTGACGCAGAAAGGCGATTGTGGATCCCTTCCCATTGGTTCCTGTCACATGAAGGATCGGGTAAGCCTTATCCGGCCTCCCTAAAAGGCTCATTGCCTGCCCCATACGATCCAGTCCCGATCGAAAATTCAGACCGATCCGACTATTCATCCATTGCTCAATCTTATTCACATCTTCCTCCTAAAAGAAAAAAGCGACAAAACCTCTTCTGACGTTTGCGCTCCTTTCTTTTGTAGTTATTTCTTTCTCATTTTTACAGCAAGTCCATCTGACTTCCTGCTTTTTCTTGCTTCTTAAAGCAGGGCTAAAAACATCCCCCGGACTTACTTGCGGTCTTTGTTTCTAGCGCAAGGGTAAAAACATCCACTGGATGTTTTTACTCTTTCTAGTTTCTAGGAGTTGAGGTGATACAGTCTCCCAGACTTACTTGCGGTCTTGCTTTCTAGCGCAAGGCTAAAAACGTCCCCCGGACGTTTTTACTCCTCCATAAAGCTGTTGAAGACTTCTTCGATCATGTCCCATTCTGCATCTGAGTCTTCTGGGATTGGTTGAAGGTCGCCTTCTGTTCCGTCTTCGTTTTCTGTAAATGAATAAGCTTGGATTTCAACTTCGCCGTTTTCATCTTCTTCTGCATTTGCAGGGATCAAAAGGACATAGTTCTTTCCAAATTCTTCTTTGCCATCAATGGTTAAAAGAATTTCAAACAAGGTTTCATTTCCTTGTTCATCCACCAATGTAATTAATTCACGTTCTTCATGGTCGTGGTTATGATCATGTGCCATACTATTCTTCCTCGTTTTCTTTCTAAAAATTGCGATCTAAATAATTTTGTAAAATAAGCTGCGCTGCTAACTTATCAATAACTTTTTTACGTTTGCTACGGCTAATATCAGCTTGCTCAATCAACATCCGCTCTGCAGCAACTGTTGTCAACCGTTCATCTTGGTAGTCGACTGGCAACTCAAACTTTTCAGCAATCATCGTGCCGTAAGCCTGACTGGCTTCCACACGCGGTCCGCTGGTGTTGTTCATGTTTTTTGGCAAGCCCACAACAAAACGGTCCACCTTGTATTGAGCTACTAATTCGGCTAATCGTTCTAAGCCAAATTCTTTTTTGTCCTCATCAATTTGAATGATTTCAAGACCCTGAGCTGTAAAACCAAGAGGATCACTCACAGCAACCCCGACGGTCTTTGAACCGACATCTAATCCCATAATTCTCATTAGAGGTCTATTC
>CABSQC010000155.1 GCA_902479835.1 uncultured Streptococcus sp.
CAGGAGAACTGAATTGAGAATTCACTTTTTGAATGGCAGAAACTTGCTTCACAAGATCTTCATATTTTGTTTTAGCCGCATTATAATCACTGCTTCCTTCTAATTTGTCCAGCAGTTTCTTCAGATTTTCCAAGTCTCCGAATTTATCATTTTTTAGCCCACTTTTCGATTCGTCTACAAAAAAGGCATCGTAGGCTTTGGTAAACTCTTCCAATTTTTGAGCTTGTGTTTCACTGCTACTTGATTTAGAAGTAGAAGATGACTTGCTAGATGAAGACGATACAACAGTTGTACCACCAGATTTTCCACGACTGTGCATCCAGTTATAGGTCACAAAAATGGCCGAACCGACAATCGCAAGACCTAAGGCAGAGTATAGAACCGCTTTGATTCGTTTACCCGCATTGCTTGGTGTTTCCTCAGGAAGTTCCTCAGCTTCTACAATTGGTTCAGTTGGTGTGGGACCAAATTTAATCTTAGCAGGTAATTCAGTTGAGATAGCATCCATTTCAGGCCTTTGTTCCAAGACCGTTTCCGTCACTTCCGGCGCCTCCACTGCTTCAGCTACTTCAGCAACTGTTTCTGAAGCTGCCAACTCTTCAGCTTTAGCCAATTCTTCTTTGGCCAAAATTTTTGTATCGTATTTTTCCGCTTCAATTTCTGCTCGGTGTTGTTTGATGTATTTGTCTAAGACATTATCACCTTCCGTTACACCTGCTTCGATTTCTTCTGCCTTTCGATTGGCCTGCCCAATCGTCATCTCTTTAGCATCTTCAAAATCTAAAATTGATTCTGTTTCTTGCTCTAATGGCTTATTATCCTTCTCTGTCATAAAAATCCTTTCTATGCCTTTATCTGCCGTTTTACTCGTTCCCCAAAATATTGGTAGAGATCAACTTTTAGGGTTCCGTTATAAAGTTTTCGTTTTTTATCTGCTTTACTACCGAATTTAGATTCAAAACCTTCATCACTGGTTAAGATAAATTTACTCCAGGTTTTGAGAGGTGCAAATACGTGCCCCATTTCAGTATACAATTTCGTCACACCTTCATCATCAGATAATCGTTCTCCATATGGAGGGTTGGAGATAATCACCCCGTTGATCTTATCTGAGTGAAGATCTTGGACTCGCATTTGTTTGAAAGTAATGTCACTGCTAACGCCCGCTTTCTGGGCATTTTCTTTGGCAATCTCAACCATCCGTGCATCGATATCGGTTCCCATAATATCCAATTCGATCTCGCGATTGATTTTTCTGCTTGCTTCTTGACGGACTTCATGAATCAAGCGATCATCCATCCAGTTCCATTCTTCAAAAGAAAAGGTCCGACGTAAACCAGGTGCCATATTTCTCGCAATCATCGCTGCCTCAATACAAAACGTTCCAGAACCACATGTCGGGTCAATCAAGGGCTTATCTGGATACCAGTTTGACAGCATAAGAATTGCCGCTGCCATATTTTCCTTAATAGGGGCTCCCCCTTTTTCAGTCCGATAACCACGTTTGAAGAGGCTACTACCAGTGGTGTCAATCAAGACAGTGGCTTGATCTTTAAGGATCGATACTTCGATCTTGAACTCTGCCCCATTTTCCATGAGAGGAACACCTTCTGGGCGGGCATAATGTTTTTGTAACTTTTTAACCACTGCTTTTTTCGAAATGGCCTGAACGCTAGGTTCATTATGAAGTTTTGATTTGACACATTTAGCCTTAGAAATAGGAAAACGTGCTCCTAAAGGCAAATAGTTTTCCCAATCCAAAGCAAAGACACCTTGAAAGAGTTCTTCGAAGGTTTTGGCTGGAAAAGTCCCAACCACAATTTTCACTCGATCAGCCGCTCGCAACCAGAGGTTGGTTTCTATGATTGCTCGACGGTCTCCTTGAAATCGAACCCGTCCATTTTCAACCTGGCAATCGTAGCCAAGATCGCGTAGTTCTCGACCAACAACAGCCTCTATACCAGCAGCGGCCGTTGCAATCAATTCAAATTGTTTTTTCATCTTATTCCTATCACTTTAAAAAAGGAGGTTGAGATCTCTCTCCACCTCATCAACCTATATGCAATTTTCTATAAGCCATGTTTTGTTCCAGAAATGACTAGGTACCATTTCCTTTGATAATCATCTGTCTACTGTTTCCAGTCAGAATGCTATGTTCGTTTCCACGCATTCCATGCCCCGACCAAAGTTTGGGTTGCTAGCTTGAGGGGTTTACCGCGTTCCACTTTTTAGGTTTCCCTAAAAACTACGTCACTGTGGCACTTTCAGAGTTACTAGAGCTTATCCTTAGACTTAGCTCCTTCACTCGCCGTAACTTGAATACCAAGTCCCTAGGCTTATGGATTCACCTAGCACAAACACTACAGGCATCACAGCCTGTGCTAGCATGGACTTTCCTCATGAGAATATTCTCTCACGCGATTATCCAAAAATTGCACAATCTATGGGATTAATAATCGCGATCTACGATCTGTTTCCCAAAAACTTCTTTTTCCAAACGATTGAGACGTTTGAGAATATCAAAGTTCGTCGCTGTTGTCACTTGCGGGTATTCTTGCGTAGCAGTGCTAGCAATCGGAGATGTTTGTGGTGTTTCCTGTGCTTTTTGGGCAAGTTCTTCACGAAGGCGGGCGTTTTCTTCACGCAATTCCTTCACCAAAGCAGCATAGGTTTCATAGTCTTTTATGACATCATCCAAAAATTCATTTACTTCATCTTTATTATAACCACGAACTTCTCGTTTGAAATCTTGATCAAAAATATCTTTCGCAGTAAAAATAATACTCGCCATTACTCTCTCCAATCTAGTTCATCATCTCAATTATATAAAAAAATGGTAAGAAAAATCAAGGTATAACACTTAGTTTTCGTAAAAATTTTCAGCAAGTTCATTTAAGTCATCA
>CABSQC010000156.1 GCA_902479835.1 uncultured Streptococcus sp.
ACTCAAAAGTATATGCCAAATTTGGTGTGGAGATCTATGTAGCTGCTAAAAAGGGTGAACCAGATCCAGAACTAAATACTGCTTTGAGATTCGTTATTGACCGTGCGAAACAAGCGCAAGTGCCAAAACACGTGATTGATAAAGCGATCGATAAGGCAAAAGGAAACACTGACGAAACCTTTACAGAAGGACGTTACGAAGGATTTGGACCAAATGGTTCGATGTTGATTGTTGATACTTTGACTTCAAACGTTAACCGTACAGCTGCCAATGTCCGTGCTGCTTTTGGTAAAAACGGTGGGAACATGGGAGCTTCCGGTTCTGTATCTTACCTCTTTGACAACAAAGGTGTTATTGTCTTTGCTGGTGATGATGCCGATGCCATCTTTGAGCTTTTGCTTGAAGCAGATGTGGATGTGGATGATGTCGAAGCAGAAGAAGGAACGATCACAGTCTACACTGCTCCAACTGATCTTCACAAAGCAATCGTTGCTTTGCGTGAATCAGGTGTCGAAGAATTCCAAGTAACAGAATTGGAAATGATTCCTCAATCAGAAGTTGAGTTGTCAGGTGAAGATTTGGAAACATTTGAAAAACTTTATAGCGTTCTTGAAGACGATGAAGACGTACAAAAAATCTACACCAACGTAGATGGATTCTAATCACTCGTACGGACTGTAGTGAAATCAAAAATTAAATAAAAGGATAGCTTCTCAGATCAAGCTATCCTTTTTTTGTAAGAAATGTCCTGTATAAGCATAAATACGGGTCAGGGGTGATTGGGAGAGTGTGGAAACCTTAAAATAGAAATAATGGTCTCGATGATCCCGACTTTTGGTGTGGTGAAGACGAAAGTAGTTTCGCTGGCCTGCTGCCATAGAGTGGAGAATATCGTCTTCTAAAAAGACGAGTGGCGTAGAAGTAGCCGCCCACTTGTAAAAGTCTGTCTCAAATTGGTGGTAATTCTCTGAAAAATAATCAAATTGTAATTCGTGTTTAGTCTGAATTGGTTTCATACGGTGTTTCCTCAGCTTCAATAAAAATGATAGAGGTCAGAAGGAGCCGGTGGTAGTGACCATTGCTTTTGAGAAGAAGCTCAGAAGCAGATAAGGTGTGAATCGAACCTGTGTAGGTTGCAAATTGATTCCCCTCTAGAGTCGTGATCGAGATCGTCGTTTGTTGTTGGAAGGCCTGCTCCAGGAGCTGGATCTGTTCAGCAAGTGGAAGAATCGTGAGCTGACTGCGGTCAATTTCTTTTGTGTGAAGGGCAGTTGTGTGCTCAGATAAAAAGAAGCCGGCCCATTTGGCCATGCCACGATCTTGAAATTCGCGAGCGGATTGATAAGGGAGATAAGAACGGTCGATCATGTTAATCCATCTAAGCCTCCTGCGGAATGTCCGCCTGTTAGTTTACTGCGTGCAATGGCGCGTGAGTTTTCTAGTAATGAGGAGCCTTTCTGAAGAGAGGTAAAGCCAAATTGGTCCCGAATGCGGTCGATGGTCTGCTGGAGATTTTCCTCTTTTTCTAGGGCTATTGGATCATCAAAGAGAGAAAAAAGTTGGAGAGATTCCTCGACAAGTTCGCCATAAAAAACACCAATCTGCCGAATGGCTCCGCCTTCGTACTTGGAGCGAAAGAGCCGCAGAACAGTATCGGATAAAACCTTGGTGGATTGCGTGGGTTCAATCTTTTGCTGACAATGAATGGACGGAAGCCCCTCAATTTTGGAGTAGGAGGCATGAATGGAGACTAGCTGAGTCTTCTTTTTTTTCCGTCGCAAGCGGATAGCCACCTGTTCAGCCATCTCACGAAACACCAGTTCAATGTCTGTTTGTAGGTGGTAGTCATAGGGCAAGATTTGAGAATTGCCAATGCCTCGTGACTTCGGACGATAAGGTTTGTGGACATTGCTTTCATCAATGCCATGAGCATGGAACCAAAGTTGAAGCCCCATGACTCCGAATTCTTTCTTTAAGAGATCGGGATGAGCCTGAGCCAGTTCTTTAATCGACGTGATCCCGATCCCTTGCAATCGTTTTTCAGTGCGACGTCCAATGCCCCAAAAATCAGTGAGCTGGGGCAGTTTCCAGACCTTGCTTTCTACGTCTTCGTAAGACCAGTTGGAGCGCATATTTCGGCAATGCTTGGCTTCGTTGTCCAAGGCTAGCTTGGCAAGAAGGGGATTGGCGTTGCTGAGGCCAATGGTAGAATAGATTCCAGTTTCCTGCCAGATTCTTTTTTGAATCCTGGCAGAAAGAAGGTCCAGTTTTTCCTTTCGCGAGAGGGAGGAATCTGGAATAAAATAATTTAAGGAAGAAGTCAGATCGATAAAGCCTTCGTCAATCGAGTAAGGGAAAATATCATCGGGTGCCGCAAATTCCTGAAAGACCTTCTGAATCTCCATATTGACCTGAATGTAGGCATTCATGCGTGGTGGCACAATCAGGGTCCTCTTGGCCCAGGATTCAATGGATGCAATAAAGCCTGGATCCGTCGGCAATCCTTGTTTTTTTGCGACGTAGCTATTGAATTTTCTGGTTTTGAGATCAAAAGGCAGGTCGTAGCTCCGGCTCACATTCTTCTTGCCAAAGACTTGTTTGAAAACGGGAGAGCTGGCCAAAATCAGACCAGCAGAATTGTCGCTCCGGCTCATGACGCAAAGAGAAGTGGTCAGGGGATTTAGGCCCAGACGGACACACTCACAGCTGGCATAAAAACTTTTCATATCCACAAAAGCAATATCAGAATGAGGCTCACGTGAATAATCAAATAGCATATTTAAACCTCGAGTGGGAGAAAATGCCCGACCACAATGCCGACGATTTTGGGCTCGTCTTCATAGGGAGCAAATAAATCATCGTAGTCAGGGTTGATG
>CABSQC010000157.1 GCA_902479835.1 uncultured Streptococcus sp.
ATAATATAGGAGAAAGATAATGGCTAAATCGAACTTTGAAAAAGTAGAATCAGTTGTTGGATGGGTACGTGATAAGAAAATTACTGGGTATCGTATCAGTAAAGAAACAAATGCCCGTGAAATGTCTATCATTGCCTTGGCTCAAGGACGTGCAAAAGTAAAGAACATCTCGTTTGAAACTGCACTTGGATTGATTGATTTTTATGACAAAAATCATCAAAAATTCGAAAATTAATTTGTTGTTCCAATTGAAAACCAGAGAGTTTGCTCTCTGGTTTTTTTGATGCCTCACAAGCAGAAGCGGTACAAAAAACAGCTTGCTTCCATACTGGTAAGCAAACTGTTTCAAGAGATTAATGTAAGAAGCGTTGAAGGAATTCCTTGGTCCGCTCTTCTTTTGGATTGCTAAAGATTTCTTTTGGATCTCCTTGCTCAGCGATGACACCCTTGTCCATGAAGATGACCCGGCTAGAGACATCGCGGGCAAATTCCATTTCGTGGGTGACAACAATCATGGTGAGTCCTTCTTTTGCCAGGTCCTGCATGATTTTCAAGACTTCCCCAACCATTTCTGGGTCTAGGGCAGAAGTTGGTTCATCGAAGAGAATGGCATCAGGATCCATAGAGAGGGCGCGTGCGATGGCGACCCGTTGCTTTTGACCACCTGAAAGTTGTTTCGGACGGGCAGCCCAATATTGAGATCCCATACCGACTTTTTCAAGGTTTTCTTTGGCAACTTTCTCTGCAGTTTCACGATCACGCTTGAGGACGGTCGTTTGTGCAACGATGGTATTTTCCAAGACGTTTAAATTTTCGAAGAGATTAAAGCTTTGGAAAACCATCCCCAATTTCTCGCGGTAGTGGGTAAGATCATACTCAGGATCAAGAACATTTTGCCCACGATAGAGAATCTCTCCATCAGTAGGAGTCTCTAGAAGATTGATGGAGCGAAGGAAGGTTGATTTTCCGCTACCAGAGCTCCCGATGATGGAGATCACCTCTCCTTTTTCAACCGTAAGGGAAATATCTTTCAGAACCTCATTTTGACCATAAGATTTTTTTAAATGTTGGATTTCAAGAATTTTTTCTGCCATTATTTCACCTCATTGACTTGCATTTGATTGGCACCTGTAGTATAAGTATCAGAATCTAAGCGACGTTCGATGTAGCGAAGAATTCGTGTGATGGTAAAGGTGAGAACGAAGTAAATCACAGCGATGATCGTAAAGGTTGGGAAGTATTGGTAGTTTTGAGTTGCGACCGTATTTCCTGTAAAGTACAGTTCAACTACAGAGATAACATTTAAAACAGATGTATCCTTGATGTTAATAACAAATTCATTCCCTGTTGCTGGCAAGATATTGCGAACAACCTGTGGAAGGACGACCTTGCGCATGGTTTGTCCATGGGTCATTCCTAGAGCAGTCGCTGCTTCAAACTGACCTGGATCCACTGCTAAGATCCCACCACGAACAATCTCACTCATGTAAGCTCCGGTATTGATTGATACGATAAAGATGGCGGCCCAGGTACGATCCAAGGAAATGTTGAAGGCTTGGGCGGAACCATAGAAAATGACCATGGATTGAACGATCATCGGAGTTCCACGGAAGATTTCAATGTAGACATTGAGGAACCAACCAAAGGCAGTTTGATATCCAGCAAGGAATTTATTTTTAGCCTTCGGAGCTGTTCGGAAGACACCGATTAACAAACCGATAATCAACCCAGCGATAGTTCCAGTCATAGAGATTAAGAGGGTCATTCCAGTTCCCCGTAAGAACTGTGGGCCATTATCCTTTAAAATCTTCATCATTTGGCTAAAGAATGTCTGCTTATCATCACTAGCATCACTGGAAGCTGGTTGCTTCTTAATCATATCATCCATGAGTTTGACTTGGTCTTCAGACGAAATCTTAGCTAGTGCGGCATTGACTTGGTCAAGTCTAGTATCACCCTTCTTCATCCCGATAGCGATGGTCGCATCTTCTTCTCCAACTTCAAATCCTTTTTTGAATTGGATCATCTTAAATTTTGAATTAGCGGACTCAGCGGTTAGGGCTTCTGGTCGTTCGGAAACATAAGCATCGATGACGCCGGATTCAAGCGCTTGACGCATTTGAGCAAAGTCTCCCATGGCGGTTTCTTGTTTTGCCCCTTTGAGTTGAGAAATGAGCGAGTAGAGGTAGACCCCTTGTTGAGAGGTAACCTTTGCATCTTTAAAGTCATCTAGACTAGTAGCATTCGCATAGTTTCCGTCTCTGCGGACCAGCATGACTGGCTCGCTGGTATAGTAGCTATTAGAGAAGGCGACCTCTTTTTTACGTTCAGCAGTGGGACTCATCCCGGCGATAATCATATCGATTTTACCAGATGTGAGTGCTGGAATTAAACCGTTCCAAGATGTTTTCACGATCAAAGTTTTTTTACCTAAATCCTCAGCAACTTTTTGGGCGATTTGGACATCGTACCCATTAGCATATTGGTTGGTACCATCAATCTTCACGGCTCCATTTGAATCATCTTCCTGGGTCCAGTTAAAGGGAGCGTAGGCCGCTTCCATTCCGATTCGTAAATAGTCATCTGCATGAGCAACCTGTGTGATGCCTAGGCAAATGAAAAGCCCTGTTAAGAGCGCGAATAATGTTTTTTTCATTTTTTCTCCTCTTCCTTATTTTAACTCTTCCTATTGTACGGTAAAATAGGTTGCATTTCAAGCATGCTCCTCTTTTTATTTAAAAAATGCTATAATAATACAAAGGAGCGTGATCAAATGAAAAAGTATTTGTATGTTTTTTTCGCCTTTCTGGCCTGCCTTTTTGTCAGTCAGAATGTCCATGCATCTAGTCCATCTTATGATGTATTGTAC
>CABSQC010000158.1 GCA_902479835.1 uncultured Streptococcus sp.
GATTAGAAGCATGGAAACTCCGATGAGTCCTGCTAGGACGGTAGCCACTAGCATCAAATGGCGGTTACGATCAGAAAGTTTAGTGATTAGGCTAGGAACGATCATAGAGAATGGAATACTCGTCAGTGTGAAAACGGAAGCTAGAATTCCGGCATTGGCATCACCAACACCGGCTTGTGTAGCCATGGTTGGGAGCCAAGTGATAGTGGTATAGAAGAAGAGTGATTGTAATCCACCGAAAATCATGATAGCCCAGACCTTGCCACTCTTATACCAACTGCCTGAATTTTCGCTGGTAGAAGTTTCTTGTTCTAAGTAATGATTGTGACGGACATTAGGAAGCCAAACTACAAGAGCTAAGGCACAGACCGCGGTCAATACCCAGACCAAACCTTGCCATGAGGTTGCCTTAGTGATTGGAACGGCAACTGATGAAGCTACGGCTGTGGATAATCCCATGGCTGTAATGTAGAGTGTGGTTAAGAATCCTAACTGATTTGGCTCGTTAGCCTGAATTAGGCTTGGGAGAAGGACGTTGATAAAGGCAATTCCAGCTCCGACTAACAGCGTTCCCACATAAAGAAGAGGGAGATTAAGGGTACGCAAAGCAGAACCAAGTGTCATCACAATTAAAACACCGAGGAAGAGTCTTTCTATACCAAAGCGTTTGGCCCAGCTAGCCGCAAAAGGTGAGAATATCGCAAAGGTCAAGAGAGGGAGACTTGTCAAGAGACCGAGAGAACTGACCTCAACGCCTAGACCAGAAGCAATGTCTGATAAGACCGTAGACAAGGTTGTGAACGGGGCCCGCAAAACGATCCCTAGAAGAAGGATTCCAGGGATTAGAAAATGTGAATGTTTCTGTTTCATAAACTATCTCCATGTTTAATAAGGGTATTTAAATTTATAGGCATATGACACTAATGCATCACTTCCATCTTACCATAAATGATGGGGATAATGAAAGCGGTTACGTTGGATTGTCAGGAAAGAATTTTTAGTTTTAAAATCCTATTCTGCTGATTATCAAATAGCATAATCTGATTTTTAAAAGACCGAACATGTAGTCCAGTCTCTTTTCAATGTCTTCTTAAATTTCATACCCCATAAGGAGTCCGCCTTCTTCAGCATAAAAACTACAGAGTCCAGAAGTAGGAAGGACTTCGATGCTTGCTTGGGCAAATTTTTCACGAACCAATTCAGAGAATTGCTCGATAAATTTTTCATTGTTGCGGTGGGCGATGGTAATATGCCCGCCATTATAGCCTGCCTTGATTAATTCATCAAAAGCAGCCTTGATCGCTTTCTTTTGGCCCCGTGCTTTTTGAAGCAACTCGAGGGTACCCGTCTTACTAGCTTCCCCAACCATACGGATATTGAGGAGCCCGACAACCGTTC
Source organism: uncultured Streptococcus sp. (assembly GCA_902479835.1). Lineage (GTDB taxonomy): Bacteria > Bacillota > Bacilli > Lactobacillales > Streptococcaceae > Streptococcus. Next base: position 1,399 of record CABSQC010000158.1, read on the forward strand.
CAATCAATTTGCTGAGACGCCCATTTTTGACCAGATTATCAACCTTGGCCAAAACAAAGAGCAACTTGGTTTTTTCTTGATATTTGGTGTTGACTTCGACCACTTGATCAAAATCGAGACCTTCAGCGACCAACTGATTGAGCTTGCGAACGATTAGGTCCACCTCGCCCCCAGCTGACAAGCTATTAATGACGTGAATATTGGTATTCGGATGCTCTTCCAGATAAATTTTCTTGGCCACCTCAGCACTATTGTAACTACCAGAAAGGGTACCTGTGATGGTAACAACGAAGATATTATCCGCCCCTTCAAAAGACTTCATATAGTCATCTGGACTTGGACAGGCAGATTTAGAAGCAGTCGCAGTCGCATACATCTCTTCCATCATCTGATCGATATTGAGGTGGGCGTCATCTGTATAGATGGTCTCGCCCACTTGGATGGTTAATGGAACACTGATAAACTCTGTATCTGGTGCCAGATTGTCCAAAGAACGGTAGTCACAGCCTGAATCCGCAATAATTTTCCATTTCATAGGTTACACCTCATATCTGTATAATGTACATTGACAAGTTATTTGTCTTCTTTTACAATTTTATCATGAAGTGCATTGCTATCAAAGCAGATCTCATCATGTGTGACAGATAGAAAGTGAATGTTATGGCAGAAAGAAAAATCTCAGAGAAATCCTTGGAAAATCTCAAACGATTTAACCAAGAAAATAAAGCAATTACACGAGAATCCATTGAAATTTCTCTCCTGCAATTGTTGGAGAAAAAAGACTTTAAAAAGATTACCATATCGGAACTTGTTGAACGTGCGGGTGTATCTCGTGCTGCCTTTTATCGCAATTATGGTTCTAAGGAAGAAATTTTGAAATCTATTTTTGAGTCTAGCATTGCAAAGATTACTAAGTCCTTGGACGGCTATAATCTCAAGACGGATCTTTACCAAGTCTGGGTTTATCTCCTTAAGGAAGTCAAAAAAGAAGCCAAAATCATCAGTCTTGCCATTGATTATAATTTTGAGCAGGTATTGACCAAGGCAGTTTATGATTTTTTGGAAAAACGAAATGGTAGCTCATCAAATGGTGCTGGTAGCTACCTTAATTCCTTCTGGAGCTCGGCTATTGTTTCAGTAATTTCCAAATGGGTCAAGGATGGTATGAAGACCCCGGCGGAAAAAATCGCCAAGCTCGGCCTTCCCCTTTTTCCACATAAAAAGAAGTAGTAATCGCCTACTACTACAACTAATTGGAGGTTCAGTATGCCAATTTATGAATTTTGTGCAGAAAATGTCACTCTCTTAGAAAAAGCCTTTAAAGCTGGTTCTCAACGCGTGGAGTTGTGTGATAATCTGGCTGTTGGAGGCACGACGACTTCTTATGGTGTCATAAAGGCAGCCGTTGAGCTGGCCAAGGATTATCAGGCTAAAG
>CABSQC010000159.1 GCA_902479835.1 uncultured Streptococcus sp.
GAGTTATTCAATAGTGAGAAAAGTGCTTAAACTATTCAGTTTCAGGCACTTTTTTTCACGGCAGAAAGTTTTTAAGATGATTTTTACTTCAACCTTAACCCTCCCTTAACTAGACCAATTTTCTTGAATTTCCTAGTTGACAAACTGGAAGAAGCATTGTATACTGACTCCGCTGGTTGCTTTTTGGTCAAATTAGACTAGACCAATTTTAAAGTAACTGAGAAATCGACCATAGGTCATTTGACTAAGTAAAGGGGAAAGTATAGCAAGGCTATATCGTAAAAACTATGTGCGGAATCGTTGGTGTTGTAGGAAATACAAATGCTACTGATATTTTGATTCAAGGACTTGAAAAACTCGAATACCGAGGCTATGACTCTGCGGGTGTTTTTCTGGCTAGTGAAGGCAAGAGCCAATTGGTAAAGGCAGTTGGCCGCATTGCAGAATTGTCATCTAAGGCAGAAGGTGTCGAAGGGACAGCTGGGATCGGACATACCCGCTGGGCCACTCATGGAAAACCAACTGAGGATAATGCTCACCCACACCGTTCTGAAACAGGTCGCTTTGTGTTGGTCCACAATGGGGTCATTGAAAACTATCTTGAAATCAAGGAAGAATACCTAGCAGGTCACCATTTCAAGGGGCAAACAGATACAGAAATCGCAGCCCACTTGATCGGAAAATTCGCTGAGGAAGATGGGTTGTCTACGCTTGAAGCCTTCAAAAAAGCCCTCCACATCATCCGTGGGGCCTATGCTTTTGCTTTGATGGATGCGGAAGATCCAAGTACCATCTATGTGGCAAAAAATAAATCACCACTCTTGATCGGTCTTGGCGATGGCTACAATATGGTCTGTTCTGATGCCATGGCCATGATTCGTGAAACTAACCAATATATGGAAATCCATGACCAAGAGTTGGTCATTGTCAAGGCTGACAGCGTTGAAGTGCAAGACTATGATGGAAACGTCAAAGAACGGGATAGCTACACGGCTGAACTTGACCTTTCTGATATTGGAAAAGGGACTTACCCATACTACATGCTTAAAGAAATCGATGAGCAACCAACTGTCATGCGTAAGTTGATTCAAGCCTATACAGATGAATCTGGACAAGTAGTGGTAGACCCAGCTATTATCAAGGCTGTTCAAGAAGCAGACCGGATCTATATCCTTGCGGCTGGTACCTCTTACCATGCTGGATTTGCTTCTAAAAAAATGTTGGAAGAGTTGACAGATACCCCAGTAGAACTCGGTATCTCCTCTGAGTGGGGCTACGGTATGCCACTTCTCAGCAAGAAACCACTCTTCATCTTTATCAGCCAATCTGGTGAAACAGCCGATAGCCGCCAAGTATTGGTCAAAGCCAATGAAATGGGCATTCCAAGCTTGACAGTGACCAATGTTCCAGGTTCAACTCTTTCACGTGAAGCAGACATGACCATGTTGCTCCATGCTGGTCCTGAAATTGCGGTAGCTTCTACTAAGGCTTATACGGCTCAAATCGCAGCCCTTGCCTTTCTGGCTAAAGCTGTTGGGGAAGCCAATGGCAATGAGAAGGCCAAAGCCTTTGATTTGGTGCACGAATTGTCTATCGTTGCCCAATCGATCGAATCAACCCTTTCAGAAAAAGAAGTGATTGACGAAAAAGTTCGTGGCCTGTTGGAAACAACCCGCAATGCTTTCTATATCGGACGTGGCCAAGATTATTATGTTGCCATGGAAGCCAGTCTGAAATTAAAAGAAATTTCTTACATCCAATGTGAAGGCTTCGCTGCGGGTGAGTTGAAACACGGTACCATCGCTCTGATCGAAGACGGTACACCGGTCATTGCCCTCTTGTCTGATCCAGTCCTAGCCAGCCACACACGTGGGAACATCCAAGAAGTGGCAGCACGTGGGGCTCATGTTTTAACCATTGCAGAAGAAAATGTCGCTAAAGAGACAGATGATTTGGTCTTGACAGCGGTTCACCCTTACCTCTCTCCAATCTCCATGGTGGTACCAACCCAATTGATTGCCTACTTTGCAACCCTTCATCGTGGGCTCGATGTTGATAAACCACGGAACCTTGCTAAGTCTGTAACCGTTGAATAAATTTATCAATATAGAAGCAAACATCCTCGTTAGGTTTTTCCTAGCGAGGATGTTTGCTTTATTTATCAAAACCTTGCAAGGCTTTGAGGCGTGCTTCTGTTTGTCCCTTGGCATCTAGTTTTTTACCTTGGTAAACAGCTGATTCCCATGATCCATACATTGGATTTGGGAAGATGATGAATTTTTCACCAAATTCTTTTTGCAATTCTTCTAATTTCTTGTCGCGATCCGCTTCAGATGTCTTAGAGAAGTCTGCAAAGTCAACCAGGTTATCCCCAAAGAGCAAGACAAGATTGGTCTTTTCTTGCACAGCTTGGCGACGGCCTTCTTTTGACTTGACACCATCTTCTAAGAACATGAGGTGGTCACGTCCTTGAACAGGAATGCCTTCTTTTTCAAGGTTCTTGATGGTATCATCTACTTGAGAGGTTGTACGGTCAGAAATGTAGTAGATTTGAACCCCGTTTTGATCCGCGTATTGAAGGAAATCTTTAGCACCTGGCACTGCTTTTGCGGCTGCTTTTTTCACCCAAACATCCCAATCTTTAGGATTGAAGGCCGTACCATCTTTGACGTTTTGAACTTGGTAAGGGCTGTTGTCTAAAACAGTTTCATCCAAGTCTAATACGATTGAGTATGGCTTATCAGAAGGCGTTTGGAGGATCTCTTTCAACCGGTCAGTAGCGACATTGTAGCCTTGTAAAT
>CABSQC010000160.1 GCA_902479835.1 uncultured Streptococcus sp.
CAACTGTATCCAATCCTGAATGAATCCAGCTAGGTACCTTTTCATTTGCCTGAAGAATAATAGTCAGAGGCCCTGGTAAAAATGAATCAACCAGTTTTGTTAAATAACTAGGTTGATTTTTCGAATAAAGTCGAATTTCTTCTTCGCCGGCTACATTTAAATTCAGAGCCTTGTCTCTCGGTCTACGTTTTAATTCGTATATATAATCGACTGCCTCTTGATTCAAAGCTTTGGCGAAAATACCATAGACTGTCTCAGTTGGCAGAATAACTGCACGTCCTGCTTCTAATTCTTTCTCAATGTGATCCATTGTCTACTACTACCATTCTATCTTGTCCAAATTGGTCTTTCAGAACGCGAACTCGTTTGTTAGGAAACGCTTCTTGAAAGAGCTCTTTTACTTTGGCTCCTTGCTTATAGCCAATTTCTAGATAGATCTTTCCGTCTGGTGTTAAAACACTTGGTGCTTGCTGGGCAATCTTTTCGTAGATGGCATATCCATCACGATCCGCAAAAAGAGCTAAGTGGGGTTCAGAGGCTAAAACATTGGCTCCAACCTCTTCTACATCATCCCGAGAGATATAGGGAGGGTTGGATACAATCAGGTCATAAGGACCTTCTAGTTCGTCCAGTACATCTGACGACTTGAAGGCAAGGACTGCTTCTAGCTGCTTGGCATTTTTTTGAGCCAGGGCTAAAGCCTCTTCTGATACATCGCTAGCTTGAACCTGCCAGGTAGGTCTGGCAAGGGATAAGCTAATAGCAATGGCACCACTTCCTGTTCCGATATCCAGAACTCGTAAGGCTTCCTCATCGTTCTCCTCAAGTATGAGAGCTACCAACTCCTCTGTCTCTGGTCGTGGAATCAGCACGCGCTCATCCACTGTAAAAACATGGCCACAAAATTCTGCGCTGCCAATAATATATTGGGCAGGAACGTGATGTTTCAGCTGCTCAAAGATGGATAGAAGCAAGGTTTGATCCTCTTCTTCCACTTCTTTTTGCAAGGCAAGGACAAAGTCTGTAAAAGTCCAGTTTTTTAAAGCACGATACGCGAAGGAGAGGCTTTCTGCTTCCTCTCCAACTGCTATTAATTCTTCTTCATACTGGGCTAATAATGATCCCAACAACATTATTTGTTCAACTCTTCTAGTTTTTGTGTTTGATCATACAAGACCAAAGCATCGACCACTTCATCTAATTTACCAGATAAGATGGTATCCAGTTTTTGAAGGGTCAAGCCAATCCGGTGATCGGTCACACGGTTTTGAGGGAAGTTGTAAGTCCGGATCCGCTCTGAACGGTCACCAGTCCCGATAGTAGACTTTCTCTCAGCGTCTTGCTCATCTTGGGCAATCTGAGCAAAGTGGTCAGCCACACGCGCACGGATGATCTTCATGGCTTTTTCGCGGTTCTTCTGTTGTGTCCGTTCTTCCTGCATCTCTACCTTGATATTGGTTGGCAAGTGGACGATACGAACGGCTGTAGCGACCTTGTTGACGTTCTGTCCACCCGCACCAGATGCGTGGTAGATATCAATCCGAAGGTCTTTTGGATCAATGTCATACTCGACTTCTTCGATTTCTGGCATGACCAGAACGGTTGCTGTAGAGGTATGGACACGACCTTGGCTTTCTGTCACAGGAACCCGTTGCACCCGGTGGGCACCAGATTCATACTTGAGTTTTGAATAAACCGATTGACCAGAAACCATGGCTACGACTTCTTTGATCCCACCAACGCCATTGTAGGAAGCTTCCATAACTTCAAAGCGCCAACCTTGGCTTTCCGCGTATTTTTGGTACATCTGCAAGAGGTCACCAGCAAACAATTGGGCTTCGTCTCCTCCAGCTGCCCCACGGATTTCCAAGATAATGTTCTTGTCATCGTTTGGATCTTTAGGAAGAAGTAAGATCTTCAATTTTTCTTCGTACTCTTCTTTTTCAGCCTTAGCATCTTTTAGCTCTTGCTTGGCCATTTCTTCCAAGTCCGCATCGCCGCCTGCTTCCTTAATCATTTCCTCAGCATCAACAATATTTTGAAGGACTTGCTTGTACTCACGGTATGCTGTCACCGTATCACGAGTGGAAGCTTCTTCTTTTGAAAGCTCCATAAAGCGTTTGGTATCAGAGACCACATCGGGGTCACTCAATAATTCTCCTAACTCTTCGTATCGGTCTTCTACAGCTTGTAGTTGATCATAGATATTCATGTTCGCTCCTTAATTCTTGGTTGTTAGATCATAGATTGCTACAATTTCGTTTTCTATGACTTCGCCAGTTTCTTTAAATCCATAATGGAGATAGCAAGATCTCGCTTGATGATTTTCCGGTTCATAAGATAACCAAAGACTTGTTGCTTTTCCAGCTGGTTCTTTTCGAACAAAGTCAATGACTGCATCCATAGTCGGTTTAAAATAGCCTAAACCTTGAAATCGTTTATCGATCATAAAACGAAATAACAAGTAGTTCCCCTTGCTGATCCCAATTTTCTGGTCATAGGCAATCATAACAAAACCAACTAATACTTCCTTATCATAAACTGCTAAGGGAGCTATAAAATCACCATTTTTATCATATACATAGGCTTCAGCTAAACTAATGG
>CABSQC010000161.1 GCA_902479835.1 uncultured Streptococcus sp.
TAATTGCACTGTCTTTGGTTGAAACGCAACAGCTTTTGGTTCAGCTTGGGCAGCTACTTGAACTTTAGCTCCACATTTAGAACAAAAGGCATCACCAGCATGGATGGGTGCCTGGCAATTGGTACAGTTTTTCATAAATCATCTCCTTATTTTTAGCGAGCATCCTTACGGACAGAAGTCAATACGAGGGAAGTTGCGACTATAAATAGAGCTGCAAAGGCAAGCAAGACTCCCCAATATCCAAGAATCGCAAGTAGATCATAAGCATAGGTTCCTACCCCATCTTTTTGATAAACTTGCCAGTCAGTGTGACCTTGAGAGGGGACCATATTATTCATATTTGCAATCCGAAAGAAGGCCGTTGTTCCCCATCTCGTAATGGTCGCGTGTGAGATCCACACTAAAAATGGAATTTTCTCATCCAAGGATTGGAGAAAATTGGAAAACAGCAATTGAACCATCAATACAAGCGGCATGGCTGTCATCGCTTGGGATGATTTTTTAACAAAGGCTGAAATCAATAAGGCCAACATATCTGAAGTAAAGATCACCAAAAACAAAGTGATCCCAAAAAGGAATATCTGGCTACTGTTTCCTTGGATACGTGGATAGCGCACAACAATGGTTCCAATCATTAAGATCGCTTCCGCGAAACAAAGCACCAACTCTGTTAGCACGCGCGCCGTCACATAAGAAGGCAAGGACAAACCTTTAATTTGGTATTCAAACTTAATAACTTTACGTTCATTACAAATACTGGTCACTGAATTAAAGAGACCAATCCAGAGTGCTGCAGAAATAAACATAATCGAAGAAGTTCTCGTAATATGGTATTTATCAAAAACTTCATTAGCATTAAAAGCGATCGAAATGATGAAAGGAAGAAGAATCGCTTCTAAGGCAAAAAATAGAGATTTCTTGTTGATGAGGAGTCGAAGGAATTTTCTAAAATAAATCGAGACTTGCTTCTTATCCAGCATGGCCACCTCTCCTTTCATTTTCAAACCATTGAACATATTGGTCAACAAGAGCTGCATTTTCAGCACCTGAAATTTTATGAACGATTTCTTCTAAACTCTGAGCAGCAAAGACTGTTAGCGCATTGTCTACGGAGCCAAAGTAACACAGTCTACCACAGCCTTCCGAACTCTTTCCGACCACCATGACCTTATCAAAGAGATGACGAATACGATCGGGCGTATGCGTGATGACACATAAGATTTTTCCTTCATCTGTAATCTCTCTCAATGTGGTCATGACCTCCATGACCATACTTCCATCAACACCGGAATCCGGCTCATCCATAAAGAGGATTTCCGGGCGCGTGATGTATTCCATGGCAATCGTGAGTTTTTTCTTTTGTCCACCGGATAGAGAAGAGCACTTGGATCCTTTGACAGATTCTAAATCCAGTTTTTTCAGAACAGATAGCACTTCTTCTTTTCGAAGATCCGGATTGTCTGCTAATTCGGATGGACCATAGAGTTTTGCTGCATCTTCTAGATTCTTATAGACCGTATCTTCCATTCGGTAATGCTCATCAGGAGATTGAGGAGCCAGGGTGATGACACCTTGTTTCACCCTATCATTTAACAAATCCACTCCATTAAAATAAGCGCTGGTATTTGAATGAACGAGTCCTGTCACTGCTTCCATAAAAGTTGATTTTCCAGCACCAGATCCACCCAGAATTAAGATCATTTCCTTGGGTTTAAATTCCACCTGAATATCCTTGAGTATGGTTTTACGGTTTAAGAGATTTCCGACTGTTACATCTTGAATAGCAATCGTTAGTGATGAATGAGAAAACTGCGCCCTCCCAGCAGATGATTGAGAAGAACTGGCAGGTCCTGCTTGAAGCTCTTGGTAAATAACTTGTTCTCCCAGTCGCACAACCAACTGATCAGATAAGATGGCACAATCAATTGAAGCAAGCGAGGACAGATCCATCGGAAAAGCATCTTTAGCTATAGTCTTCCACTCAATAGATTGCATTTCAAAAATAATGAATTTTGACCGAAAAACATGGCCGTCAGCGTCACAAAGGTGGATAATGGAGCGGTGATTTAATCGAGCCCGTCCATTAGTCGAGTAGGTGACACCATCCACCTCAATCATCCCAGATAAACACTCAAGAAACCATTGATCATTTAGAAAATGAAAACTGGCTATAGAAGGGGACTGAAAATCATCAGCCAAATGCAAATCTGCCTGACTTTCTTGAGAGATACCATCAACGCTTAAGCCGTCAAAAAGTGGAATAGCGGTGAATTCCTGATTGAGATAGGTATAGATGGTTGGATTCTGCATGCATGTAGACCTTTCAAAATAAACGAATTTGCTAGACAGTCAAAACCACCCTATGGATGGGTGGTTCAAACATTAT
>CABSQC010000162.1 GCA_902479835.1 uncultured Streptococcus sp.
AATCAGAGCTTTGATACGCCGGTGGCCATGATTAGCTATTCACATGAGGGATTGACCGGTCTCAGTCAAGAGAGCCAAGCATTTGTCCAAGACCATATCATTCCTAGCCCCTTTGCCCATAAAGAACGTCCAATTCTGATCAACAACTGGGAAGCCACCTACTTTGATTTTAAAAAAGAAAAATTATTGGAGCTAGCAGATGAGGCTCAAAAAGTGGGAATCGAACTCTTTGTTCTTGATGATGGCTGGTTTGGCAATCGCTATGATGACAATCGGGCCCTTGGTGACTGGACTGTCAATGAAGAAAAATTAGGAGGAAGTCTAGCAGAATTGATCCAGGGCATCCACGACAAGGGGCTTCAATTTGGCCTTTGGGTGGAGCCAGAAATGATTTCTGTTGATAGCGACCTCTATCGGGCTCATCCGGACTGGGCTATTCAAGTCCCAGGCTACGAACACACCCATTCACGGAATCAACTGGTGCTCGATTTCTCCAATAAAGAAGTGGTGGCTTATATCAAGCAGGTCTTGGATGACATACTTGGAAAGCATGAGATCGACTATATCAAATGGGATATGAACCGCAATATCACCAAGCTTGGAAATGGGAAAACCTACCTGGAAACCAAGATGCAATCCCATGCTTATATCTTAGGTCTCTATGAGGTGGTTTCGTACTTGACGGAGAAATACGAGCACATCCTCTTTGAGTCTTGCTCCGGTGGTGGTGGTCGCAATGACCTGGGGATGATGCGTTACTTCCCACAGGTCTGGGCGAGTGACAATACGGATGCCATGGCCAGACTTCCGATCCAGTATGGATCGAGTTATCTCTATCCAACTATTTCTATGGGCGCTCACGTATCAGCGGTGCCAAATCACCAGATGGGACGGATCACACCACTAGAAACACGTGGCCATGTAGCCATGATGGGAAATCTAGGCTATGAATTGGATCTGACCAGCCTTTCTCAAGAAGAGTTGGATCAGATCGCAGCTCAAGTTGCTCATTACAAAACGATTCGACCCCTTGTCCAATTCGGAAAACACTACCGCTTGATCAATCCAGGCCATGGTAGCAATCAAGCAGCCGTCCAGTTCACTTATCAAGACCGTACGGTTGTAACCTATGTACGGGTCTTATCAACGGTTGAGGAGATCGAGCCGACTCTGAAGCTCAAAGGTTTGGAAGAAGATGCGCTCTATAGCTTAGAAGGGACCAATCAAGTCTATTCAGGAGCTGAGCTCATGTATGCCGGCTTAACCGTCGTTCTTCCTCAGGGAGATTTCCTCAGCAAACAATATGTTTTTGTCAAAAAATAAAAGGAGACAGCCAAATGAAATGGTATAAAAAAATCGGACTTCTTGCGACTACAGGCTTAGCCTTGTTTGGGCTCGGTGCTTGCTCCAACGATGGAAAATCGGCGGATGGCACAGTGACCATCGAGTATTTCAACCAGAAAAAAGAAATGACTAAAACTTTGGAAGAAATCGCGCGTGATTTTGAAAAGGAAAATCCAAAGGTCAAGGTCAAAGTTGTCAATGTACCAAACGCTGGTGAGGTGTTGAAGACACGTGTCCTCGCAGGAGATGTGCCAGATGTGGTCAATATTTACCCACAGTCCATCGAATTGCAAGAATGGGCAAAAGCGGGTGTCTTCGAAGATTTAAGCAATAAAGACTATCTCAAACGCGTGAAAAACGGCTACGCTGAAAAATATGCCGTAAATGGAAAAGTCTACAACGTTCCTTTCACAGCCAATGCTTACGGAATCTACTACAACAAAGATAAATTCGAAGAATTGGGCTTGAAGGTTCCTGAAACTTGGGACGAATTTGAACAGTTGGTAAAAGACATCGTTGCCAAAGGACAAACTCCATTTGGGATTGCAGGAGCAGAAGCTTGGACACTCAATGGTTACAATCAATTGGCCTTTGCGACAGCAGCAGGTGGAGGAAAAGAAGCCAACCAATACCTTCGTTATTCTCAGCCAAATTCCATTAAATTGTCTGATCCGATTATGAAAGATGACATCAAGGTGATGGATATTCTTCGCATTAAAGGTTCGAAGCAAAAGAACTGGGAAGGTGCAGGTTATACAGACGTTATCGGAGCCTTCGCGCGTGGGGATGTCCTCATGACACCAAATGGATCTTGGGCCATTACAGCGATCAATGAACAAAAACCGAAATTTAAGATTGGGACCTTCATGATTCCAGGGAAAGAAAAAGGACAAAGCTTAACCGTTGGTGCAGGTGACTTGGCATGGTCTATCTCAGCTACTACCAAACATCCAAAAGAAGCCAATGCCTTTGTGGAATACATGACCCGTCCAGAAGTCATGCAAAAGTACTATGATGTGGACGGATCTCCAACAGCGATC
>CABSQC010000163.1 GCA_902479835.1 uncultured Streptococcus sp.
TCCCCATCTACTACAACCTTGATGATACGTTTCGCTTCTTCTGCCGGTGCTGGCACCAATGGCAAACGAGTTGGCCCTGCGTCAAAGCCCATATAGTTTAAGACAGCTTTGACAGGAGCTGGACTCGGATATGAGAAGAGAGCATTGACTTTAGGGATAAATTGACGTTGGATAGCCGCAGCCTTTTTAATATCGTTGTGTTCAATAGCTTGGAACATCTCATGCATTTCATCTCCATTTGTATGAGAAGCCACTGAGATCACTCCATCTGCCCCAAGGTTCATCGCATGGAAAGCATCTCCATCTTCCCCTGTATAGACGAGAAATTCTTCTGGCTTGTGTTCAATCAAATAGGCCATATTAGCAAGAGTTGTACACTCTTTGACCCCAATGATATTTGGGTGTTCTGCCAAACGAAGCATGGTTTCAGGTGTCATTTCTACTACCACGCGTCCAGGAATATTGTAGATAATAATCGGAAGATTAGATGCATCCGCAATCGCTTTAAAGTGTTGATACATTCCTTCTTGGGATGGTTTGTTGTAGTAAGGGACGATAGCCAATCCTGCTGCAAAGCCACCAAAAGCATCCACTTCTTTAACGAACTCAATCGAGTCGCGTGTTTCATTGGTTCCGACACCAGCGATCAAAGGAACTCGACCATTGACAATCTTTTGAACGGCCGCAAAGAGTTGCAATTCCTCATCGTGGGTCAGAGTTGGACTTTCTGCAGTCGTTCCAGCTAAGAGAATCCCATCTGTATGATGTGCCAAGAGGTGCTCGATCAAGGCAGGAAGAGCATCAAAATTAATGGTTCCATCTTCATGGAAGGGGGTAATAAATGCAGTGATGATTTTACAATCTTTTAAATCTTGATAAGACATAGAAAAACCTTTCTCTATATAAGAAAGAGGCTGGGGCTTGCTTGCCTTTGCCTCATGATCTGTTCATAAAACAAGTTGATTTGTTAGTTAGCTACGGAAGAAATCAAACTCTTCGAATTACTGATTTCTGTTTTTCTCCCTATTTCAACTCAAATTTCAATTCAGCTGTTGGACGTACGAGTCCACGTTCGTGAAGAGTTTCTGCGATTTGGACTGAGTTCCAAGCAGCTCCTTTAAGGAGGTTATCTGAAACCACCCACATGTGGATTCCTTTTTCAGCATCCAAGTCTTTACGAATCCGTCCAACGAAAGTATCGCGTGAACCGACCGCATTAACGGCTTGTGGGTAGATTTGGTGAGCAACATCGTCTTCAAGGACTGCACCTGGGAATTCTGCAATAGCAGCTTTCACTTCGTCAATTGGTGCCACTTCTTTTGTTTCAATGTAGACTGACTCTGAGTGAGCTGACAAGACTGGAATCCGCACACAAGTTGCTGAAACGGCAATGCTATCATCTTCCATGATTTTCTTGGTTTCATTCGTCATCTTCATTTCTTCATAAGTATAGTCATTTTCTGTGAAGACGTCGATTTGTGGAAGAGCGTTGAAAGCAATTGGGTAATGTTTTTTATCACCACCACATGGCAAGATTTCTGCTTTGACATCGCGTGGGTTGACCCCATCATTCAAGACTTCCTTCAACTCACGTTGGGTTTCAAGAATAGCTCCCATACCAGCACCTGATACAGCTTGGTAAGTAGACACGATGATACGGTCCAAGCCCCATTTTTGACGAACGGGCTCAAGCGCTACCATCATTTGAATGGTTGAACAGTTTGGACAAGAGATGATTCCGTTGTGAGCATCAAGCGCATGTGCATTCACTTCAGGAACAACCAATGGGACATCCGGATTTTGACGGAAATAAGAAGTGTTATCAACCACTACTGCGCCTGCTTTCACCGCATAAGGTGCATATTTGGCAGATGTTGAACCACCAGCTGAGAAGAGAGCAATATCAACCCCTTCGAAAGCATCTTCAGTCGTTTCCTCAATGGTCACGTCTTGCCCTTTAAATTGCAAGACTTTTCCTGCAGAACGTGCTGACGCAAGGTAGCGAATTTTATCGATTGGAAGAGTAGATTCTTCCAACATTTTGATCATTTGAGCACCAACGGCACCTGTAGCACCGACAACAGCAACTGTGTATCCCATAGTAAATCCTCTTTCAAAATTTTCTAAAAATTGAGTATTTGTAC